>JAKAOD010000332.1 GCA_021823365.1 Actinomycetes bacterium
TCCCGGTGAAGTTCACCGGGAGCTACTGCGCAAGCCCCTTCGACGGACGACGCGTCCCGGTCTACGTCGCCGACTACGTCCTCATCGGCTACGGGACCGGGGCGATCATGGCGGTCCCCGCCGAGGACCACCGAGACTACGAGTTCGCCCAGACCTACGGGCTCCCGGTCATCCGCACCGTCGAGCCGCCGGCGGGATTCGAGGGCGGGGCCTGGACCGGCGACGGGCGCAAGGTCAACAGCGGCTTCCTCGACGGCCTCGACGTCGAGACGGCGAAGGAACGGGCCGCCGAGTGGCTCGAGCGGACCGGCAGGGGCGAGCGCTCCGTGCAGTACCGCCTGCGCGACTGGCTGGTCAGCCGCCAGCGCTATTGGGGCTGCCCGATCCCCGTCGTGTACTGCCCCACAGACGGCATCGTCGCCGTGCCCGACGAAAAGCTCCCCGTGCTGCTCCCCGACGACGTCGAGTTCCTGCCGACCGGCGAGTCGCCCCTCAAGTCCCACCGGGGCTTCGTCGAGACGACCTGCCCGCGATGCGGCGGACCGGCGAGCCGCGAGACGGACACGATGGACACCTTCGTCGACTCGTCGTGGTACTTCCTCCGGTTCTGCGACCCCTGGGACGACTCCCGGCCTGTCGACGTCGAGGCGGCGAGGCATTTCATGCCGGTCGACCACTACATCGGCGGGATCACCCACGCCATTCTCCACCTCCTCTACGCGCGCTTCTACACCCGCGCCCTCGGCGACCTCGGGCTCGGGCCGGCGGAGACCCGGGAGCCGTTCGCCAAGCTCTTCACCCAGGGGATGATCCGCCTCGGCGGCCGGGCGATGTCGAAGTCCCGGGGCAACGTCGTCTCGCCGGTCCAGTACTTCGCCACCCACGGCGCCGACGCGCTCCGTCTCTACCACCTCTTCGCCGGGCCGCCGACCGACGACATCGACTGGGGCGAGCAGAGCGACGAGATCATCGAGGGATGCGGCCGGTTTCTCAGGCGGGTCTGGGCGCTGGCGACCTCGGCACCCGACGGCGGGGCCGGCAAGGGGGAGACCGAGGCCGGAGCTGGCGGCGGGGACGCGCGCGCCGGCGGCGGTGAGGCACATGCCGCGAACGGCGACGCGCGCGCCGGCGGCGCTGGGCCGCGCGACGGCTCGGGCGCAGAGCTGCGCCGGCTCACCCACCGGACGATCGCCGAGGTCACCGAGGCGATCGAGCGCTATTCGTTCAACACGGCCATCGCCGAGTGCATGTCGCTCCGGCGCACGATCGCCCACGCCAAGGGCGCCGTCGGCGACGAGCTCGTCGAGGAGTCGATCGACGTGCTCCTCAAGCTCCTCGCCCCCTTCGCCCCACACCTCGCCGCCGAGGCGTGGGAGCGGCGCCACGGCGGGCACGTCCACCTCGAGCCCTGGCCGGTCGCCGACCCGGCGCTGCTCGGTGCCGAGCGGGTGACGATGGTCGTCCAGATCGACGGGAAGCTCCGCGACCGCATCGAGGTCGACGCGTCGATCTCCGAGGACG
Source organism: Actinomycetes bacterium (assembly GCA_021823365.1). The sequence goes on from JAKAOD010000332.1 coordinate 1,522, forward strand.
AGGCGGTGCGTGTCGCCCTCGCTTCTGCGAAGGTGCGCGACCACCTCGACGGGGCTGAACCCCGGCGGGTCGTCACGCGGCTGCCCCGCCTCGTCAACCTCGTCCGCTGAATCCCGCCACCGGCACGATGCGCTCCGGCACGCCGGCGGAGGCGCCGAGCTGAGCCGCCGGCGAAGAGCAGACCGCCCGCCCCGCCGGGCTCAGCGGGCTGCGCCGTCAGTGGACGGCCGGCTCGAGCCCGAGCAGCTCGGCGACGGCGTCGTCGCCGATCGCCTCGAGCGAGGTCAGCCTGAGATCGGCGATGGCAAAGCGCGGGTCGTCGAGATGGCGGGGCGCCGGGACGGCTATGCAGCGCATCCGCGCCGCCTTGGCGGCGATGCAGCCGTTCAGCGAGTCCTCCAGCACGACGCACTCGGGCGGGTCGACCTCGAGGAGCTCCGCCGTCCGCATGAAGACGGCGGGGTGCGGCTTCCCGAGCTCGTCGTCGGCCGCCGAGCAGACCGCCTGGAAGCGGTCGCCGAGCTCGAAGCGCTGGAGCACGGCGTCGATCACCGGCCGCGTCGAGCCCGAGGCGAGCGCCACCTTCAAGCCGAGCCCCGCGAGGTGGTCGATCGCCTCTACGGCGCCGGGGAGCAGCTCTGTCTCCTCCCAGATCGCGGCGACGATGCCGTCGACGATGCGGGCGACGACCTCCCGGTCGCCCGTGCCGCCCCAGTCAAGTCGCGACCTGAAGAACGCCACGACCTCGTCGGTGCGCATCCCGAGCGTGAGCCCACGCGAGAGCAGCGGCGTGATGTCCACGCCGAGCTCGGAGAAGACGTCGACCTCGACGCTGCGCCAGAACGGCTCGGAGTCGACGAGCAAGCCGTCCATGTCGAAGATCGCGGCGCGCGCCGGCGGGTAGTGGCTGACGTCGAGCAGCGTCACTGCTGCGACTCGCCGCGCAGGTAGCGCTCGAGCTCGGCGGCGATCTCGTCGCCGGTCGGCAGGTCGCCGCCTAGCAGGTGCGGGCCCCCGCCTTCCGGAAGCACGTCCTCGCCCTCGTCGAGCTGCTCCTCGAGCTGGCGGACCATCGCCGTGTGCTCCTCGGACTGCGCGATCAGCTCGTCGACCCGGTGGCGGCTCGCCTCGGCGGCGACACGTAGCCCGTCCAGGTCCAGGGCGATGCCCGAGACGGCGACGAGCCCGTCGAGAAGGGCAAGGGCGCCTGGAGCGAAGACCATCCCGGCGACGTAGTGCGGCACCCGGGCCCAGAGCCCCACGGAGGGGATCCCGACCGCCGCGCAGTCGGCGCCGACGACGTCGGCGATGCCCGCGGGCACGTCGATCGAGCCGGGGATGTAGCCGACCTTGCCGGCGAGCGAGGCGCTCGAGGCCGTCGAGGCGAGCCGGACCGGCCGGGTGTGCGGCGCCGCGGTGGGAAACCCGCCGAGGTTCACGGCGAGCCGCACCCCGAGCTCGGCCGCGAGGCCGGCCGCGGCCTTGGCGAACGCGCGCCACCGGTAGTCGGGCTCGGGGCCGGAGAGCACCGCGACGCCCGCGCCGAGCCGATCCACCCCGACGGAGAGCTGCAGCTCGCCGAAGCTGATCGGGCCCCGCACGCCGTCGTCGATCCGCAGCCGCGGACGGCGCGATCGGCGGTCGACGAGCTCGTCGATGTCGAAGGTCGCGTAGGGCGCCGTCTTCACTTGCTCGAGCAGGGTCACGAGCGCCGTCTGCGCGGCGAAGCCGGCATCGATCCAGCCATCGAGCACGACGACGAGGAGCGGGTGCTCGGGCGCCGCCGCGCTGTGGCGCTCGACAAGTGCCATGCACAAAGGCTAACGGCTGGGGGCGGGGCGCACGGTGCCGCTCACGCCTCGACGGCGTGCAGGGAGTGGTCGGTCCGGTTGAGAGGAAGCACGCCGTCGGACGTGGCGACGACGATGTCCTCGATGCGCGCGCCGAAGCGACCCGGCAGGTAGATCCCCGGCTCGACCGAGAAGGCGTGACCTGCTTCGACCGGCGTCGAGTTCCCCTCGACGATGTAGGGGTCCTCGTGCACCTCCATGCCGATGCCGTGGCCGGTGCGGTGGATGAAGTGCTCCCCGTGGCCCGCCTCGACGATGATCCGCCGCGCGGTGAGGTCGATCTCCTCGCAGGCGATCCCCGGCGCGACGGCGGCGACCGCCGCCGCCTGGGCGGCCTGGAGCACGGAGTAGAGCTCGGCGAGCCCGGCGGGCGGCTCGCCGGTGACGACCGTGCGCGTCGTGTCCGAGCAGTAGCCGGGCTCGTCGCCGATCCGGAAGGTGCCTCCGAAGTCGCAGACGACGGCCTCGCCCGGGTCGATCCGTCGACTTGTGGGCTCGTGGTGGGGGCTGGCGGCGTTCGGACCGCTCGCCACGATCGCGAAGTCGACGCGGGCGTGGCCCTCGGCGACGAGCCGGGCCGAGAGGTCTGCCGCGACCTCTGTCTCGCTCCGCCCGAGGAGCGGGACCTCACCGGCGAGCAGCGCCGCAGCGACCCGGTCGGCGGCCTCGGCGGCCGCCGTGAGGACGGCGATCTCCGCCGCGTCCTTCACCGCCCGGAGCCCCCCGAGGACCGACGACGTCGTGCACCAGGTCGCGGAGGGCCGCGCCGCCTGCAGCCCGAGCAGGAGGGCCGCCCAGGAACGGTCCGAGACGGCGAGGCGGGTCCGGCGCCCGACGAGGCCGGCGACTATCTCGACGGCATCCTCGCCGTCCGACCACGGCCGCAGCTCGAACAGGGTGGGGTCCTCGCGCACCCGGGGCGCCTCGAGCCCCGGCACGACGAGCGTGGCGGTATCGTCGGCCGGCAGGACGAGGACGGTCGGCCG
>JAKAOD010000333.1 GCA_021823365.1 Actinomycetes bacterium
TCGGCCCTTCGGCTCGTGAGTTCAGCTCCTGCTCGAGCGCAGCTCCTCGGCGAGCTCCCACTTCGAGGCCACGCCGAGCTTGCGGTAGCAGTTGGCCAGGTGGAACTCGACGGTCTTCGGTCGGATCCCGAGCTCACGCGCGATCTCCTTCGTCGTCCGCCGCAGGGCGGCGAGCCGTGCCACCTCGGCCTCGCGCGAGGTGAGCACCGCGATCGGCGGCGGCCCGGCCGCACTGGTCGGCGTACGCATTCGCGCCGAGCGCTCGCAGAGCGGTCTCCGACGCCGCGAGCTCCTGCCGGGCACGGACCTGCTCGCCGGCCTCGGCGAGCGCGCGGCCGTAGACGATCCGGAGGCGAGCCGTCTCGATCGGCATCCCGAGGTCGGCCGCGACCGCGAGGCCCCCCTCCGCCGAGGCGACGGCTGCGACCGGCTCACCTCGTGCGAGGTCGAGCGCGGCCCGCACTCGGGCGGCGGTGAGGAGCCCGGAGCGGCGAGAGAGCTTGACGGCTCGCGCCTCGTAGGCAGACAGCGACTCCGACGCCTCGTCGAGACGACCGTTCGCGCACAGGGCCTCAGCGAGGGAAGGGCCGCAGGGGTGAGTGCCGGAATCGACCCACGCCGCGATCCCCTCACCGGACTGTGCGAGTTCGAGCATCGAAGCGACAGACATCGCCGCGTGCCGAGGCGAGCAGGTAGCCGGCTGCCACCGAGTAGGCGGTGATCACTCCCTCCTCGAAGAACTGCGCGATCTGCGCGGCCGCGCTCACGTGCGCCTCGGCCGCCTTCCACTCGGCACGCGCCGAACGGGGATAGCTCGCCAGGGTGTGCAGGATCGGGAAGTCCCAGACGCGCCCGCCGTCCTCGGCGGCCTCGACCGCCAGCGAGGTGAGCGAGATCGCCTCGTCGAGCGACCCGCGCCGGAAGCAGGCCTCGCCGAGATAGCCGAGCACCTGGGATACCCGGAGCATCTCGCCCGTGCGCGAGCGGGCGACGCGCGCTGGCTGCCGGTGCGCCGGTACGGCGACGCATCTCGCCCGTGCGCGAGCGGGCGACGCAGTGGCGGAAGTCTGCCTCGGCGTCGGCCAGGCGGTCGCTCCACAGCTCGACGAGCCCGCGCGCGGCGATCGCGTCGAGCGGCGAGCGGGCGGGGTCGAGGCCGGCCAGGCTCGCCAGCGCCTCGTCGCCGCGGCCGGTCACGCCGAGCGCCACGCTGCGCGCGAACAATCCGAACGACGCGACCGCATCGTCGGGCGAGCCTGCCGCGAGGGCTCGCGACGCCCAGAGCTCCATGTCCTCGGGTCGGCCGGTCACGACAGCAAGCACGGCGAGGAGGACGGCCGCCCTGGCGGCGAGGTCTCGGGACGGAGCGAGGTCTCGGGGCGGCGGGCGGCCCGGGACGGGCGACGCCCTCGCGGCGCGCCGCCCCAGCGCGGGCACCTCCCCCGGCCCTCTCCCACGCCGCGCCGTGCGCCGCCCGGGCGTCCTGCGGGCGTGCCTGGAGCAGGAAGAGGTACCCGAGCACGTAGTCCCGCTAGGGCGAGGCCGCCATCGACTCGATCTCGTCGCGCAATTCGTCGGCCGCGCGGAGGTCGCCCCGCGTCAGGTGGTCCTCCGCCGCGAGGAGCACACGCGCCGATCGCAGCCGCCCGTCGGGGCTCAGCCGTGCAGCGAGACCCATCAGCCGCGCCGAGTGACCCACGCCGAAGCGGCCCGCCGCGGCAGCCAGCTCGCCGGCCAGGCGGGCGTCGGGTCCGTTCGCCGCGGCGACGAGGTGGTCAAGGCGCACGACCCCGTGGCCGAGCGTGGCAGCGGCGCGGTGGAGCGCGGCGCGCTGGCGCAGCCCGATGCCCGAGTACACGGCCGCTCTCACCAGGGGATGCACGAAGCTCGCCGCTCCGAGCGAGGACCCCGGAGCTGCCTCCAGGATGCCGGCATCGACGGACTGCTCCAGCGCGGCGACAGCGTCGGGCACGCCGGCCATCGCCGCCGCATTCGCGAGCGAGAAGCGCAACCCGAGCACCGAACCAGCCTCGGCGAAGCGGCGAGAAGGCTCGCCGAGCGTCTCGAGCCTCGACGCGACGAGCTCCGCGAACGCCTGCGGCGCGGGAAGGATCCCAGGCGCTGACTCGATCGCCGCCGGCTCGAGCTCGGCCAGCAGCGAGCGGCAGTGGAGCGGGTGGCCCCTCGCGTGCTCCCACAGCCGGCGCGCCCCGGCGACGGTCAGCCGCACGCCCATGCGTGCGGCGAGCTGGCGCACCTCGTCGGGCTCGAGGCCCTCGAGAACGACCCGGAGCGTCTCGCCAGCTCGGGACAGCCGTCGCCATCGCTCCCCGAGGCGCTCGACGTGATCGGGCCGAGCCGCGACGACCAGCAGGGTGCCGGACGGCAGCCGGCCAGCGGCGAAGGCGAGCGCCGTCGCCGACGGCAGATCGGCGTCATGGAGGTCGTCGACAACCGCGACGAGCGGCCCGAGGGCGCTCCAGCGCGTGAAGACGTCCACCATCCCGGCACCGACCGCATACGGATCGGCGCCCGCCTCCGCCGAGGACCACCCCGGTGCGCCGGACAGCAGCCGCTCGGTGACCGCCCAAGTGACCTCACCGTCAGCCTCGTCGACGCCGACCATTCGCAGCGCGAGCGAGCCGGCACGTCCCCGTGTGCCCGCCGGGCGCACATCGCCCGCCTGATCGAGGAACCGGCGGATCAGCAGCGTCTTTCCTATGCCGGCCTCGCCCTCGACCCATGCGAGCACCCCCGTGGCGGCGCTGCGGCGGTCCCGCAGCGCGTCGGCAAGCCGCAGGAGGGCCCTCTGCCTCCCCACGAACTCGCCATGTTGCACATGCAAACGTTAGCTGCGGCTCGTGGAGAGCCCACCCGACGTCGCGGGGGGCACCGGACGGCACGCCGGGGTCCGGTAGACATTGCCGGTGGACCTCGAGCTGGAGACCGGTGTCCGCGAGCGGGCGCAGGCCGCGCGCGGCCTGCGGCTCCGAAAGCTGTTCCCCGCCGCGCTGCTCGCGCTCGGTGGGGCCGCCGGTGCGGTGCTCGCGGCGCTGCTCTCGCCGGCACGCGCCCAGGCCGCGGCAGACCAGGATTGGCCGCCGTTCCTGCTCGTCGCCGGCCTGCTCCTCATCGGGCTCGTCGCAGAGGAGGACCGCCTCTTCTCCGCGGCAGGGCACCGACTGGCGGGAATCGCCCGCAGCGGGAGCGGCCTGTTTGCCGGGGGCGTGGTGGTCGTCGCGGTGGTCACCGCGGTCCTCAACCTCGACACCTCGGTGGCCTTCCTCACGCCCGTGCTCGTGCACTCCGCCCGGCGCCGGGGCGACGACGAGGCGCCCCTTCTCTACGGCTGCATCCTTCTGTCGAACGCCGCATCGCTCCTGCTGCCCGGCTCGAACCTGACGAACCTGATCGTCCTCGGCGACCACCACATGTCCGGCAGCGTCTTCTTCGCCCATATGGCTCCGGCGTGGGTCGTCGCCGTCGTCACCACGGCAGCGGTCGTGGCGCTCGCCGAGTGGCCCTCGCTGCGCAGGAACGTCGGCACCCTCGACGAGCCCGACCGACCGGTGCTCGGGCTCGGTCTTGCCGCCGTGCTGGCCGCCGTCGTCCTCGTCCTCGTGCTGCGCTCCCCGGCGCTCCCCGTCGCCGGCGTCGGCGCCGTCGCGGCAGGAGTGCGCGTCGCGCGGAGGCGCGAGCGACCAGGGCGGGCGCTCGAGGTGCTCGGACTGCCCGTGCTCGTCGGGTTGCTCGGCGTGGCTGTCGCCCTCGGGACCGCCGGGCGAGCCTGGAGCGGCCCGGCGCAGGCGCTCGCGCACCTCGACGCATGGGCGACCGCCGGGTTCGCCGCGGCGACCTCGGTGATCGTGGACAACCTCCCGGCAGCGTCGCTCCTCTCCGCCCGCGCGCCCCGTCACCCGTTCGCGTTGCTCGTCGGGCTCGACGTCGGACCCAACCTCTTCGTGACGGGCTCGCTCTCCTGGATCCTCTGGCTCCGCGCGGCACGGTCTGCCGGCGCCCGGCCGTCGCTGCGGCGCGCCACGACGCTCGGCTCGATCGCTGCCGTCGTGGCGATCGCCGGGGCCGTCGGCATGCTCGCTGCCGGGGGCTGACGCACGCTCCCTGCTGCCGGGGGCTGACGCACGCTCCCTGCTGCCGGGCGCCCTCGCTCCGACCGCGATCGGTAGGCCCCCCGGTAGAACACCCCCGTGCTGGACTTCGGCCATGGGGCTCGATCCGCTCGACCTGCTTGAGGAGGCGGTCGGAAGGCTCGTCGCCGACGCTCCGGCGGCGCTCGCGGGCGAGGGCTCGCTGCTCCGCCTGGCGCGGATCCGCTCGCGTCTTGAGA
>JAKAOD010000334.1:0-475 GCA_021823365.1 Actinomycetes bacterium
AAATCCAGGCCCACCAGGCTCCCACCCGACGGAGGCGCCAGCCGCGAAACCAGCCGCCCGAACGCCGCATAGGTCCAGACGCTCGTGCGTACCGCCATTTCGACATCGGCGGGCGGCACGTCCATCACGCTCCCGAGCGCAGCCCGCGGCGCGAAGGCAATCGCGTGCAGGGCCCCGTCGAGCCTCCCCCAGCGACGCCGCAACTCGCCTTCCAACATGAGCAGGTCACCTTCGTTCGTCGCGTCCACTGCCACCACCGCAGGCGGTGCAGGCGCAAGGCCCGAGAGCACCTCCTCGGCCGCAGGTACGTCTTTCGGGTAGGCAGCCACCAGCACATCGGCACCTTCACGAATGGCACGCTCCACGACCGCTGACGCGATGCTCTCCCTGGTCGCGACGCCACTCACCAGCAGCCGCTTACCCCTCAGCACTCGGACATCTCCCTTCTCGCTGTACCACCCACGCTCTGGCGGCA
>JAKAOD010000334.1:485-4341 GCA_021823365.1 Actinomycetes bacterium
GCCCAGTACGAAGCATAATGCACGAAGTTGGATTCCTCGGTAGTGCTAGGGTGGGCGGGTGCTCAGACGACGGCGAACGTTTGACCCCCCGGTATCCGACGGGCAGACCACGAGTCCAGGGACGACGGTCCATCCCTCGCGTAGGTGGGGGCAGGCGGAGCACCCATACGCCGGCGCAACAGCCGTGCTCGCCACCAAGCACGACAAGCTCCCGCTCATAGCTCCACCGCTGGAAGATGCCGTCGGGCTACGGGTCGAAGCAGTAGCCATCGACACCGACACTCTCGGCACCTTCACCGGCGACATCCCCCGCCAGGGGCCGCCGCTCGACACCGCCATCGCCAAGGCACGCCTTGGGATGAACGCAGCCGTCCGTCCCCTCGGCTTGGCCTCTGAGGGAAGCATCGGTCCCGACCCGGCCATGCCGTTCGTCCACTCCGACCGGGAGATCGTCGTCCTCGTGGACGATGAAAACGGGATCATCGTGTGGGAGAGCCATTCGAGCTGGGACATCATCGCCAATTCGACGAGCGTGGGCCCCGATGGGGACCTCGGACCGTTCCTCTCCCAGGCACGTTTCCCCGAACACCAGCTGATCGTCCGGCCGAACTGCGGAACGGTGCACCCGATCCACAAGGGCATCTCCTCCCTCGATCATCTGACGGCCGCGGTCGCCGAGTGCGCCGCTGCTGCCACCGACGGCCTGGCCCGTGTCGAGACCGATCTGCGAGCCCACGCCTGCCCCTCACGCCGCGCCGTCATCGCGGCCGCCGCCGAACGCCTCGCCGACCGGATCGCCACCCGCTGCCCTGCCTGCGGCGCACCAGGCTGGGGACGCGTCGACGTCCTCCTCGGCATTCCCTGCGCCTGGTGTGGCACCGAAGTACCCCGACCGCGAGCCGAGATCGACGGCTGTGTGGCCTGCGAGCACCGCCAGACGCGCTCCATCGTCTCCGCCGAGGTTCGCGCTGACCCCGGCGAATGCCCCTACTGCAACCCGTAGGGGAGGAAGGAGAGCAGGCGACGGTGCGGTGTCCATGAGTTGACCGCCAACAGGTGCAGGGGGTCCCGATGGCTTCGGTCGCGTCGCGTCGGCGGGACAGCGAACGCGCGGGCACGATCACATGGGGTCACGGGCCGTGCACTGCCCCCGACGCAGCCGCACGAGGGACGTGCGTGCCAGCCCGCCACACGTGCCCCACAGCCGCACCGCAGGCGCCCAGCTGCCTGATCGGCCTCACCGTGTGTTCGTCGAGCACCAGGAGCACCATCCCTGCACCTCACTCCGCTACTGCTACTCCTCTGCCGGATTTGCGATGGCTGCTGCCGCCACCGAAGGCCCAGGTAGCGTGAACGAAGCCGACCGGAGCGTGCGAGTCGCCGTCACCGTTCGCTCAGCGAACATCGCTGCACAGATCAGGATGCCCAACCTGTTGCACGTGACGATTCCCCCCTGCGGCGCTGGCATGACGGCGACAATGTGCACCGAGCCGCTCATGATGATGAACATGATGCTCGGGGGAGTCGTCACTGGCAGCGCACTTCTCGCGGTCGCGACGTCGCGACGGCGCTCCCATAACGGCGGCCAGCCATCGACCACACGTCGCTGCGCGTGTAGGCATCGCCCCCCCGTCCGCCGTCCGCCACGCAACCGCATCCCGGGTGGGTGGCGGTCTCGTTGACCAGTGCAGTGCGTACGCATGCCCTGTGCATGCACACGCAAGACCGCCTCGGAAGGCGGCATCGACGTGCTGATCGCCGCGGAGCCGCAGCTCACCGGCCGCACGCGCCGCGCACTACCTGCATAGGGCATCGTGCGCGAGGTTGAGTAGGTCCCGAGAAAAAGCCCCGAGAGACCCCGATCTTCGAACTCGGCCCAGACGCGAAGCCGCTGGTCAGGCGCCTGTGCCCTATGCACGAGACGCGCCGACCAGCGTTTCAATGGTGAGGTCTTCACATTTGGCCTCCACCTGCACCGATGTGACCTGATTTCGGAGCCCACCACAGGTTAAGAGCGTGTCAGCCACGCGTTGTCCACAGGGTTACCGCGTCTCCTGGACACGACGTGCACGAGGGTCGGATTCGACCTGGGTAATGCCATGGTTTGCGTCTGACTTCGTGACAGGGTTCGGCTTGACAATCAAGCAGCATCCACGGGTCCCCATGACCCATGGAGAAGTATCTGATCATGACCGATCCCAACCGGGGAACCGACCGTGCCGGGAGGCGAGCAAAGCGGTTTCTGAGCCCATCGCAGAAGTACGAGATTTTCCTCTCCCTCGTCCGCCAGGAGGTGACGATCATCGAGGCCGCCGACAAGTGGGGGGTGGACCGGGGGGTCGTCATGCGGATCCGAACCGTTGCCAAGGAGGGGGCTCTGGCGGCTCTGGCCTCCTCCAAGCCAGGGGCCAAGACGAGACAGCGCGACCACGAACTGGAGGCTGCCCGGGCCGATGCTGCACGCCTCGGCGAGGCCCTCAAAGAGATGGCGGTGAAGTTGATGCTCGTCGAGGGAAAAGGGCGCTGGGGCTGAGTGGCCAAGTCCCACCTCGAGTCGACACGGCCACTAAGGAGTCCCTCCTCGAGCTCGTCGAGGCAGCCTGCAATGCCGGCTGGAGCTTTGCCGGGGCGTGCCGGGAACTGGAGCTGGCCGAGAGGCGTGCCTGGCGATGGGTGGATCGGCGACATCGAGACCAACTGAATGATCGGCCACCCGGAGGCAACCCGCTCCACGGGCTCCTCGACGACGAGGTGGCCGAGATCGTCTCCCTCTACCACGAGTGGGGCGAGATCGACCGCTCCCATCGCAAGCTCGCCCACCGGGGCTCCTACACCGAGAGAGTGTGGGTGTCCCCGTCGACTCTGCGGCGCGTCCTGGCTGCTCACGGGCTCCATTTGAAGGCCCCGCCCCGTCCGGGGACCTCGGTTCGCAAGCCCTTCCCCGAGTGGGTCGATTACCGGCCGAACCAGATCTGGATCTACGACACAACGCACTTTCCCCGCTGTCGACAAGCCGTCACCATCGTCGAGGACCTGGTGAGCCGCAAGTGGTTGGCCGACATCGTCTCGTCCGAGGAGACCTCCACCCAGGTCGAGATCGTCTTCACCGACGCCTTGGCCGCCGAGGGGCTCCTCGATCTCATCGAGGCCCGAGTGAACGGACTGGTCGACCCGAAGGTAGATGACGAGGACCGTCCGATCCTCCTCGCCGTCTCCGACAACGGGCCGCAGATGACCTCGGGATCGACACGCGAGTTCATGGCAATGTGTGCCATTGCCCAGCACTTCGGCCGCCCCGGTACGCCGACCGACCAGGCCTGGATCGAGTCCTTCAACGGCCATCTGAAGATGGAGCATCCTCACCTGCTCGCCATTGAAGACCCGGCCGTCCTGAGAGCAGAGTTGGCAGTCATCCGCGACCGCTACAACGGGGTGCGCCTTCATGCCGGCATCGGCTACGTCACCCCCAACGACGAGCACGAGGGACGGGGTCCCGCCATCGCCAAGGCACGGCAGGCGGGACTGGAGCAAGCACGACTGCGGCGCCTCGCCTATCATCGAAATCGCGCAAACCACCAACCCGACCAGGGACCCGAAGATGTGGTTTGATTCAGCCGCGATCCCTGTCGCGAAGTCAGAAACACGTCAAAGTGCCGTGCGGCGCTGCGGCAACGATGCCGACGGCCGTCGTCCTGGCGCGGTGTTCTGCGCGAATCCTGGAATCCAATGAGCCTGCCGGTAAGCCATTCTAGTCGCAATCAACGGCTATACTTACTTGAGCGAGAGAGTAAGGAGCACCTATGGAAGCTGCGGCGCGGATGAGCACGAAGGGACAGGTCACGATACCCAAGCCCGT
>JAKAOD010000335.1 GCA_021823365.1 Actinomycetes bacterium
TGCAATCCCTACCTCGCCTTCGCCGTCGTTCTCGCCGCCGGGCTCGACGGCATCGAGTCCGGCTACGAGCTGCCGCCCGAGGCAGCCGCCAACGTCTACGCGATGAGCCCGGAAGAGCTTGCCGCAGAAGGGATCCGCGCGCTACCGGGCAGCCTTGCCGAGGCGGTCGACCTGATGGAGGGCTCCGAGCTCGTCGCCGAGACCCTCGGCGAGCACGTCTTCGAGTGGTTCATCCGCAACAAGCGGGCAGAATGGTCCGCCTACAAGACCCACGTGAGCCGCTTCGAGCTCGAGCGCTACCTGTCCCGGCTCTGAGGGCGGCGAGGCTCGCGCCGGTGCGCCACCCGGTCGGGGTCGCTCGCCGGCGACGGCTCAGGGGGCCGGCTCGAGATAGGCTGCGATCGGGCGCCGCCGGCGCCGCTTCTCGTGGTACATCGCGGCGTCAGCTCGCTTGAGGAGGTCGCGTGCGTTGTCGCCGCGCTTCGCCCGTGCCGCCCCGACGCTCGCGCTGACCGGAAGGCTGCGGTACGAGCTGGTCTCGGCGATCGCGACGGCGATGCGGCAGGCGAGACCTTGCGCGTCGCCGGAGTCCGGGCTGTCGACGGCGATGGCGAACTCGTCGCCGCCCAGGCGACCGACGAGGTCGCCCGGGCGCGTCTTTCGCTCGAGGATCCGAGCGATCTCGACGAGCAGCTCGTCGCCGACGTCGTGGCCGTGGTCGTCGTTCACCGACTTGAAGCCGTCGAGGTCGCAGTAGAGGAGCGTGACGCGGTCGGGCGCGGCCTGGATGCGCGCCGCCAGAGCCTCCTCGAACTCGGCGCGGTTCAGGAGCCCTGTCAGCGGGTCGCAGCTCGCCATGCGCAGCAGCTCGGATTCACGGGCGTGGTGCGCGGTCATGTCGACGAGCGTCACGACGATGCCGCGGACCTGGCGCGGCCCACCCTTTGCCGAGAAGGTGGCCTCGAGGACGCGGTCCTCCGCCGAGGGGCGGTGCGGCATCATCCGGAACGTGAGCGTGCGCTCGCCGCCGGACTCTGCGAGCGACTGGAGCGTCTCCTCGACGAACGGTCGGTCCTCGGGATGGACGATCCCTGCAAGGCCCTCGTCGGCGAGCTGGACGCGTAGATGCGAGCACAGGTCCTTGGCGGCGTCGTTGGCGAAATAGGCGCTTCCTCCCCGGTCGACAAACAGGATCGGCAGCGGGATCGCGCCTGCCAGCATTTCGAGCTCGTCCTCGAGCCGAGCCTCGACGCCCGGGTGGACGATGACGCCCACCGGGTGCGCCTGGGCGGCTCCCGGCCGTCCCGTCCCGGCACCAGGCTGAGCCGCCCGGCCGGGGAGCACGGCAACGGGCTCGTCGTCCGCGCCGGGCACATACCTCAGTCGCACGACGAAGCCGGCGACCGCGGGATCGTCCAACAGGTTCAGGGCGTGCAGGTCGTAGCGGCGCCAGGGACCGCCGGGCGAGCCCAGTCGCGCCGAGGTGGAGACCTCCCACCCCGGACCCTTCGTCAGCCCCTCCAGCCCCAGCTGCACGATCTCGGAAAGGTCGTCCGGGTGGCAGAGGTCGAAGATCCGCGCGCCGACGGCGGCCCGCCCGAACGGCCCGCCGTCGCCGCCGAGGGCGCCCTTCACCCTGCCGGTCCGGTCCACGGCGAGGACGAGCTCTGACATCTGAGCCGCCAGCGCCGCGAGCAGCTGTGACCCTCCGTCCCCCGTGACGTGCAGCGACGGGCTGCGGCTGTCACCAGCGAGCTCTGGGCCCGCAGGCAGGTACGTCGTCACTGGCTCCTGCACGAGACGCCCCGGGACCGGCTCAGACGACGCCACTTTGCGAAGGATAGCGCGGGGGTGCAAGCGCGCACCCTTGGCACCCGCCTCACTACTCAGCGTGGGCGCTGCGGTGCTTGCCAGGCGCGCCCCGCCTTGCACCGCGTCCGAGGCGCCCGCCTTCGTTCGCGGGGCGCTCCGGCGTCAGGCCACGGCCGCCGAGACGCGATCGAGGGTGCCGGGGTCCAGGTGCTCGAGCACCTGGAGCGCGCCGAGGTTCTCCTTGAGCTGCTCGACACCGCTCGCGCCGGTGATGACGGTGGAGACGCGCGGGTTGGCGGCGCACCATGCGATTGCGAGCTGGGCGAGCGAGCAGCCGAGCTCGCCGGCGATCACGGCCAGCGACCGGACCTTGGCGTTCGCCCCGAGGTCCGTGAGCGGGTCCCGCAGCCACTCGTAGCCGGGGAGCGAAGCCCGCGAGCCGGCCGGGATCCCGTCGAGGTACTTCCCCGTGAGCAGGCCCGAGGCGAGCGGGCTCCAGGTCGTCAGGCCGAGCCCGATGTCCTCGTAGAGGCGGGCGTACTCCTGCTCGACCCGCTCCCGGTGGAGGAGGTGGTACTGGGGCTGCTCCATCACCGGCTTGTGGAGATGGTGGCGCTCGGCGATCTCCCAGGCGGCGCGGATCTCTTGCGCCGACCACTCCGACGTGCCCCAGTAGAGGGCCTTGCCCGAGCTCACGATGTCGTGCATCGCGAGCACGGTCTCCTCGACCGGCGTCTCGGGGTCGGCGCGGTGGCAGAACAGGAGGTCGACGAAGTCGAGCCCGAGGCGCTCGAGCGAGCCGTCGATCCCCTGGAGGAGGTACTTCCGATTGAGCGTGTTGCGCATGTTGACGCCGTCGTGGATGCCCCAGAAGAGCTTGGTCGAGATGACGTAGCTGTGCCGGGGCCAGCCGAGCTTGGCGATCGCCTGGCCCATGATCCGCTCGGACTCCCCGCCGGCGTAGGCCTCGGCGTTGTCGAAGAAGTTGACCCCGGCGTCGTAGGCGGTCTCCAGGCATCGGGCGGCGAGGTCGCCGTCGAGTTGCGGGCCGAAGGTGACCCAGGACCCGAAGGACAGGACGCTCACCTTCAGGCCGGACCTGCCGAGCCTGCGGTACTCCATGTGCGCCTCCTCATGCGCTCGAGGCCCGCACGTCAAGCGGGCGGCCTGCCGGCCGCGAGCCGGGCTCGTCACGACCGGCCGGTGTGCGACCATCTTTAGCGCAAGGAAGCGTCGGCGTGACGGGGCGGGGAGATGGTCGGGAGCACAGGCGATGTCAAGGACGGCGAGGACGCGCCGGGCGGAGCCACCCGGCAGGTCGTCCTCCTCGACGAGTCCGGCGAGGTGGCGGGCCAGTGCGCCAAGCTCGAGGCGCACGAGCCACCGGGACGGCTCCACCTCGCCTTCTCGGTGTTCCTGTACCGAGGCGACGGTGCTCTCCTGCTGCAGCGACGCGCCGCCGGCAAGTACCACTTCCCGCTTCACTGGGCCAACGCCTGCTGCAGCCATCCCGCTCCCGGCGAGGACGTCGTCTCCGCCGGCGAGCGCCGCCTCTACGAGGAGCTCGGCATCCGCTGCGACCTCGTGCCGGCCGGCCGCTTCGTCTACAGGGCCGTCTGTCCTTCCAGCGGCCTCGTCGAGCACGAGCTCGACCACGTGCTCGTCGGCATGACCGACGAGGCGCCGTCGCCCGACCCGGTCGAGGTCGACGAGACGTGCTGGATCTCGCCTGCCGAGATCGTCGCCGGGCGCCCGTCGGGGCGCCACGCACCGTGGCTCGCCGAGGCGCTGGCGCTCGCGGAGGCGGCGCGGGCGGCGGCCGGCTGAGAGCTGCCGCCCGGCGGCACTCCGGATTGCCAGCTCTTCCACAGCGGGCTCTCACCGTGTCCTCGGGTGGGCAGGGGACACTCGGCGGTGGCGCGGCGCGCCCTCAGGACGGAGGAGGAGAGATGGCAGGCGACCAGACTCCATGTGGCGCGCGTGCGAGGGCGTGGCGCGCCGGTGGGCGGGGCGCGGCGATGGCGCTCGGAGGTCTCGCCACGGCGCTCCTGTCCGGAACGGCGCTCGCTGGGCCGGCGATGGCCTCGAGCGCCCGGACGCTCGGCCACGCCACCGGCGCCGGTGGGACCGTCGGCACCGTCGCGTCGGTCGACCGAGCGGCGGACACCTTCACCGTCAAGACCGCGTCGGGCTCGGCGATCCAGGTCAAGGTGACGAAGGCGACGAGCTACCGCGAGGGCGCCGGCTCGGCGAGCTTCGCCGACGTGACGGTCGGCGAGAGCGTCGCCGTGATCGGGACGACCTCGCACGGGGTCGAGACGGCGAGCATCGTCGTCATCGGCAAGCCGTCGACTGCCCCCGGCAGCGGAGCCGGGGGCTCCGGCGCGCCGGGCGGACCTGGCGGGTTCTTCAGGGGCTCCTTCGGCACGGTGACCTCGGTCGACCGCTCGGCGGGCACCTTCAAGCTGAAGACGAGGACCGGCTCGACCGTCGAGGTCAAGGTGACCAAGTCGACCCAGTACCGC
>JAKAOD010000336.1:0-1279 GCA_021823365.1 Actinomycetes bacterium
TCCGGGACGCGTCGAGCCCTGCGCACGCGCTCCGGCGCTGGGGCGTCGGCGAGGAGGCCGTCGCGGACTTGGTCGCCTCCGGCGCGATCGCGGGCGGATCGTGAAGCTGCCCCGCGCCGTGGTGCGCGAGCTCATGGTCGAGCCCGGCAGACCAGCCGGCTTGAAGCGCCGCAGCACCTCGGCCACCGTCAGCGCGTGGCTCGGGCCGCTCGGGCGAGCGCACCCGAAGGAGGTGGCCGAGCACGACCTCGACGCGTTCAAGGCGGCGCTCATGGTCGCGCAGGAGCTCCTGTACGCCTCAGACCGGTGGTCGCTCCTCCTCGTCTTCCAGGCGCTCGACGCGGGCGGCAAGGACGGCACCATCAAGCACGTGATGTCGGGGGTGAACCCCCAGGGGTGTGAGGTGGTCTCCTTCAAGCAGCCCTCGGAGATGGAGCTGCGCCACGACTTCCTGTGGCGCTGCTCGACGAGGCTGCCAGAGCGCGGGCACATCGGGATCTTCAACCGCTCGTACTACGAGGACGTGCTCGTCGTGCGCGTCCATCCCGAGCTCGCGGCGCGCCGGCCCGCGGGAGCCGCCGCCTCCGGGCAGCTGTGGCGGGAGCGCTTCGAGGACATCAACGCCTTCGAGCGCCACCTCACGCGCAACGGCACCCGCATCGTGAAATTCTTCCTCCACGTCTCGGAGGCAGAGCAGCGTCGCCGCCTGCTCGAACGGCTCGACGATCCAGAGAAGCAGTGGAAGTTCTCGCCGGCGGACCTTGCGGAGCACGCCCGCTTCGACGAGTACCAGGTCGCCTACGAGGACGCGATCACGGCGACGTCGACCTCCTGGGCGCCGTGGTACGTGGTGCCGGCGGACCACAAGTACGCGCTGCGCGCGCTCGTCGGCGGGATCGTCGTCGACGCGATCGACGCGCTCGACCTGTCGCGGCCCGAGCTCGACGACGCGCAGCGCCAGGCGATCGCACATGCCGCCGAGGTGCTGCGTGCCGGGGGCGACGTGGGTTGAACGGTCGCAGTGCCCGGCCGGGCCGCGTGCGGTCAGGGCCGGGCTCCGCGCCGCTTCGGCCCCGAGCCCCCGATCCAGCGGGTTCCGGGCCGTGGCGCGCGCGGGCTGCCATCGGGCGCCCGCGGACCCGGCGACGTGCCGTCTCCCTTCGGCCGGCGGCCGGCGGGCGGAGGCTCGGGCGGGGGCCGGCGGCCGGCGGTCGCGGCGGGGCCCGGAGGGACGCGGCCTGCGAGGACGGCCGCCGGTGCCGGCGGCGCTGCGGCGGCC
>JAKAOD010000336.1:1289-4334 GCA_021823365.1 Actinomycetes bacterium
GGCGGCCGTCGCGACGTCCCTCGGGTACCGGCGGACCGCGACGAAGAGGTAGAGGGCGCTCAGGGCGAGGGGGACGAGCATGATCACGAACGTCCAGCGCAGCCCCTGGTGCCCGTGTGTCTGCCCGCCGAAGACGTAGTCGGAGATCGCGCCGAAGATGACCGGCGCGAGCGCCTGGGCCATGGTGCGCACGAAGGCGCGGATGCCCTCGGCACGTCCCCAGAGCCACGACGGCATGATGTCGAGGCGGGCCGCGTCGATGGGCGGGTTCTGCGCAGCCAGGCCGAACCCGGCGATCATCAGGTAGGGGAGCGCGGTGAGCGCGCTGTGGGTGACGAGCGGCGGGATCATCATCACGACGGTCAGGGTCGCGGCGAGGGCAGCGACCCTGACCCTGCCGGCGAGATGCCCGCGGCGCAGCAGCGCGTCGCCGAGCGGGCCCGCGACGAGGACCCCCGTGACCGCGCCGGCTCCGACCACGAGGAGCAGCCCGTTCGCCAGGACAGGCGCCACGTGGTACTGCCCCTGCTTGCCCGACACGAACTCGACGCCGAAGGTCTCGACGCCTGCGAGGAAGTAGTAGCCGAGGGCGCCCGAGACGATGAGGACGACGTTGGTCCGGACGGCGAGCACGTAGCGGAGAGCGGCGATGAACCCCATGCGCGGGTCGGCGCGCGCGAGGAGCGCACGGTCAGGCTTGATGCCGCGCTCGAGCGCGATCCTCTGGGCGTCGGTCTGGCTCTCCGGCGTGGCCCCGTCGACCGGCGACGTCACCGCCCCCGCGAGGGGAGCCTGCTCGCCTGCCTCTGCGTCGGTGCCCCGCGCCGCGAGCCACGGCCGGGTCCCCGGCTCGGGGGCGAGCGCGCCGCGGCCCCCGCGGAGCGGCTCAGGCAGCTGGAAGACGGCCCACGCGAGCACGAAGGCGGGAACGGCGAGGAAGACGAAGGCGAGGCGCCACGACAGGGCGGCGAGCTCGCCGGTCAGTGCGAAGCCGAGGCCCGCGCCGAGCAGCTCGCCGGTGAGGATGTAGGAGTAGATCTGGCCGCGCTCGCCGCTCGCGAACCAGTCCCCGACGAGGGAGGCCACCACAGGGCCGGCGACTGCGGTCACCCCGCCCAGCGCGAGGCGCGACACCAAGAGCTCGCCGAACGAGCCGGCGGCGGCGCTCCACACCATCGCGATGCCCCAGAGCACGACGGACGCGCCCAGGAGCCAGGTGCGCCGCAGCTTGTCGGCGAGGGCGCCGAACGGGAGGGAGAACACGGCCCCGACGACCGCGGTGACGCTCACGAGGAGCCCGACGTCGAATGTGCTGATCTTCAGCGCGGATCGGAGCTCGGTCGCGGCGGCCCCCACCGTGGCGGTGTCGGCGCTCGAGAGGGCGAGCACGCACGCGAGCACGACGATCACCCGGGTACGCGCCCGTCCCCCGAGCACCGGGATCAGCCTGTGCTTGGCGGAGCGGGCGCCGCGGCGCGCGGCCCGTCCCACCGCAGGGATCAGCCCCGGCCCCTCGTGCGACGCCACGCCCCCATCCTCGCCGATGCCGCGGCGCAGGCGTGCACGGAGCCGGTGCCTCGCCTACGCGGCGCGCCTGGCTCCTACGCGGCGCGCCTGGCTCCTACGGGGCGCCGCGCGCCCGCCCGCTGGTTCGCTCAGCCGAGGCGGCGCTCCAGGTCGTCGAGCGCCTCGCCGAGCTCCGCCGGAAGGTGGTCGCCGAACTGCGCGAAGTGCGCTCGTATGAGAGGGACCTCCGCTCGCCATTCGTCGACGTCGACGCGAAGGAGCTCTTCCATGTCCTCCTTGGACATGCGGGTGCCCTCGAGGTCGATCTCGCCTGGAGCGGGGACGAACCCGATCGGGGTCTCGACCGCGTCGGCGCGTCCGCTCACCCGCTGGAACACCCACTCGAGGACCCTGGAATTGTCGCCGAAGCCGGGCCAGAGCCAGCGGCCGTCCGCGTCCTTGCGGAACCAGTTGACGTAGAAGATCTTCGGCAGCACCGAGGGGTCGGGGGCTTCCGCGCCGATGCGAAGCCAGTGCGCGAAGTAGTCCCCCATGTTGTAGCCGCAGAACGGCAGCATCGCGAAGGGGTCGCGCCGGAGCTTGCCGACCGCGCCGACTGCGGCCGCGGTGGTCTCCGACGCCATGATCGACCCGAGGAAGACGCCGTGGCGCCAGTCGAACGACTGGAACACGAGCGGCACCACCGATGCGCGGCGTCCCCCGAAGAGGATCGCCGAGATCGGCACGCCTGCAGGGTCCTCCCACTCGGGGGCGATCGCCGGGTCCTGTGCCGCAGGCGCGGTGAACCTGGCGTTCGGGTGCGCGGCGGGCGTTCCCTTGTGGGGTGTCCAGTCCTCGCCGCGCCAGTCCAGGAGGTGCGCAGGGGGCTCTTCGGTCATGCCCTCCCACCAGACGTCGCCGTCGTCGGTGAGCGCGGTGTTCGTGAAGATCGTGTTGGCCGCGACCGAGAGCATCGCGTTCGGGTTCGTGTGCGAATTGGTCCCGGGGGCGACCCCGAAGAAGCCCGACTCCGGGTTGATGGCGTAGAGGCGGCCGTCCGCCCCGAACTTCATCCAGCAGATGTCGTCGCCGACCGTCTCGACCTTCCAGCCGGGAAGGGTGGGGACGAGCATGGCGAGGTTGGTCTTGCCGCACGCGGAGGGGAACGCCCCCGTCACGTAGCGGGTCTCGCCGAAGGGGTCGGTCAGCTTCAGGATCAGCATGTGCTCTGCCAGCCAGCCGTCGTCGCGCGCCATCACGGACGCGATCCGCAGCGCGAAGCATTTCTTGCCCAGCAGCGCGTTGCCGCCGTAGCCCGAGCCGTACGACCAGATCTCCCGGGTCTCGGGGAACTGGACGATGTACTTGTTGTCCGAGTCGCACGGCCACGGCACGTCCTTCTCGCCGTCCTCGAGCGGGGCGCCCACCGAGTGGAGGCACGGCACGAACGCGCCGTCGGCCCCGAGCACGTCGAGCACGGCGTCGCCCATCCGCGTCATGATCCGCATGGAGACGGCGACGTAGGGCGAGTCGGTGATC
>JAKAOD010000337.1 GCA_021823365.1 Actinomycetes bacterium
CGCGGATCTCGACGCCGCGGGGCTCGCCGAGCTGGCGGCGGCAGTGGGCTCGGTTCGGTCCTTCGCGTACCGTCTGAGCCGCATCGGGTGGTTCGACGACCGGGTCGTCTACCTCGCACCCGAGCCGGCCGAGGGGTTCATCCAGCTCACAGAGGCAGTCGTGCGTCGCTTTCCGGATCACCTGCCCTACGGCGGCGCCTTCGGGAGCAGCGTGCCTCACCTGAGCATCGGGATCGGCGGACCTGCCCCGGCGCTCAGAGTCGCCGCACGGCTCGTCGCCCCGCGCCTGCCGATCGACGCGGTGGCCTCCAACGTGCAATTGATGAGCCACGAGCCGGGTCGGCGGCCCTGGCGAGTCGACCGGGAGTTCGCGCTCGGCTGATCGCGCGGCTGCAGGCACGTGCGCGCCTGCGCATCGGCGCGTACCAGTTGATCGGTCCGACCGGACGCCGCGGCAAGGATCTTAAGCCGCGCGAAAGGTTTCCTCGTACACCATTACGGGAGAGCCAACTGCACGGTCGCACTGCGCAGTCGCACTGCTTCGTCGCGAGGGGAAGTCCAGGTGTTCGTCTATGGGGTGTGTGTCGGGCCGTCGGGGAAGTTCGAAGCCGCGTGCGGGCCCTCGCTCGAGAGGTACGGCTTCGAGCCGGTGATCCTGCGCCGCCACCAGCGGTCGATCTTCGAGGCGTACGTGTCGATGATGGACGAGGCCAGCGACAGGTGGCCCGATCTCGAGGGTCTCGTGCTGCTGCACGACGACGTCGTGATCGAGGACGATTGCATCGAGACGAACCTCCGGCGGCTGTTCCGGTCCGGGCGGACCGGCATCGTCGGCGTCGTCGGCGGAACGGGGCACGACGAGCTGTCGTGGTGGAAGACCGACGAGCGGTTCGGCCACTGCCGAATGGCGACGCACGTCGACGAGTACTCGCGGGGCGACCACGAGGTGAGCACCGTCGACGGTCTGTTCATGGCACTCTCGCCCCCGGCGGTCCAGCTGCTCTCGCGGTCGTTGCGGCAGGGCGGGTATCCCGCGTGGCACGGCTACGACAGCGAGATGTGCCGACTCGTGCGCCAGGCGGGCCTTTCTGTCCTCGTCTCGGACTTCGAGCTCTTCCACGACTGCAAGCGGGGCCCTTGGGGGCGCGCCGAGTACGGCCAGGCGATCATGGAGTGGTGGCTCCGCTCGTCGGAGGGGGGCATCCGCCAGCGCGTCGTGTGGAAGATGAAGCGCCACCTGCTCGCGACAGCGGCTCGACTCGGCCGCTGAGCCGTCTGTTTCGCGCGTGTAAACTGAGCCCGCTGCCGGGCCAAGGGCGTCCCGAGCGCGCGGTCCTCATCAGGACCGAGACCGCAGTTGAGGGCCGGTTGCCAGCCGGCCTCGGGGACGCAAGAAGAGAAGGGACGCCGTGGCCGACAGCGAATCTGGCCTCTACGACGGGCGCTTCGAGCACGACGCGTGCGGGGTCGGCTTCGTCGCCGACATGGCCCGCCCGGCGAGCCACGCGGTGGTCGAGCTCGGGCTGACCGCCCTCGAGCATCTGGCGCACCGTGGCGCCTTCGGGGCAGACCCGGAGACCGGCGACGGCGCCGGGATCCTGCTCCAGATGCCGGACGAGCTCTTCCGCTCCGCAGTCCGGGGCTTCGAGCTGCCGCCGGTCGGCCGCTACGCCTCGGGCATCGCCTTCCTCCCGGCCGACGAGCGCGCCGCCGCCGAGGCGAGGGCGGCCGCCGAGGCGATCTGCGCGGAGGAGGGCTGCGCCGTCCTCGGCTGGCGGGCTCTACCCGTCGTGCCCGAGGTCGCCGGGCCGGCCGCCCGCCACGTGGCGCCCCGCTTCGCGCAGCTCTTCCTCGCCCCGGATCCCTCCGGGCCCTCCGCCGGCGCGTCGGGAGAGGTCCTCGAGCGGCTCGCCTTCGTCGTGCGCAAGCGTGCCGAGCGGTCGATCCCGGGGTGCTACTTCCCGTCGCTCTCGACCCGCACCTTCGTCTACAAGGGCATGCTCGCCACCGAGCAGCTCCGGCACTTCTTCCCCGACCTCGCCGACGAGCGCTGCAAGAGCCGGATCGCCCTCGTCCACTCGCGCTTCTCGACGAACACCTTCCCCTCCTGGCCGCTCGCCCACCCCTACCGGCTGATCGCCCACAACGGCGAGATCAACACCGTCGCCGGCAACAAGAACTGGATGCGCGCCCGGGAGGCGCTGATCCGAAGCGACCTCATCCCGGGCGACATCTCACGCGTCTTCCCGATCGTCGCCGACGGCGCGAGCGACTCGGCCGCCTTCGACGAGGTGCTGGAGCTGCTGCACATCGCCGGGCGCTCGCTCCCGCACGCGATGCTGATGATGATCCCCGAGGCGTGGGAGAACCACGACGAGATGGACGAGGGCCGCCGCGCCTTCTACCGCTACCACGGCTGTGTGATGGAGCCCTGGGACGGCCCGGCGGTGGTCGCCTTCTCGGACGGGACGCTCGTCGGGGCGATGCTCGACCGCAACGGGCTGCGCCCGGCCCGCTACTGGGTCACCGACGACGGGCTCGTCGTCCTCGCCTCCGAGGTCGGCGTGCTCGACGTCGCGCCCGAACGGGTCGTGAAGAAGGGCCGCCTCCAGCCGGGCAAGATCTTCCTCGTCGACACCGCCGCCGGCAGGATCGTCGACGACGCCGAGGTGAAGGCCGCCCTCGCCGCCGAGCATCCCTACGTCGACTGGCTCGGAGCGGGCCTCGTGCAGATGGGCGACCTCCCGCCGCGGGAGATGCTCGTGCCCCAGCACTCCTCGCTCGTCCGCCACGAGCGGCTCTTCGGCTACTCGGAGGAGGAGCAGCGCCTGATCCTCGGCCCGATGGCGCTGGCGGGCGCCGAGCCGATCGGCTCGATGGGCGACGACACCCCGATCGCCGTCCTATCCTCCCGGCCGAGGCTGCTGTTCGACTACTTCAGCCAGCTCTTCGCCCAGGTGACGAACCCCCCGCTCGACGCCATCCGCGAGGAGCTCGTCACCTCGCTCTCGGGGACGATCGGGCCGGAGCGCAACCTGCTCGAGCCCGGGCCGGAGTCCTGCCGGCAGATCGTGCTCGAGTTCCCCGTCATCGCCAACGACGACCTCGCCAAGCTCATCTACGTCAACGAGCACGGCGAGACGCCCGGGTTCTCCGCCTTCGCCATCGACGGCCTCTACGCGGTCGCCGGGGGAGGCGAAGCGCTCGCCGGGGCGATCGAGCGCGTCTGTGCGGAAGTGCTCGGCGCGATCGAGCGCGGGGCCAACGTCGTCGTCCTCTCCGACCGTAACTCGACGAGGGAGCTCGCGCCGATCCCCTCGCTCCTCCTCACGGCGGCGGTCCACCACCACCTCGTCCGCGAGCGGGCGCGGACGCGCACCGGCCTCGTCGTCGAGACCGGCGAGGCCCGAGAGGTCCACCACATGGCGCTCCTCGTCGGCTACGGCGCGGCGGCCGTCAATCCCTACCTCGCGCTCGACGTCGTGGCGGAGATGGCGAGGGGCGGGAAGCTCGGCGAGCTGACGCCTCGGCGCGCCGTGCACAACTACGTCCACGCGGCCGGCAAGGGCGTGCTCAAGGTGATGTCGAAGATGGGGATCTCGACGATCGCCTCGTACACCGGCGCCCAGGTCTTCGAGGCCGTCGGGCTCGCCCCGGGGGTCGTCGACCGGTACTTCACCGGCACCTCGTCCAAGGTCGGCGGCTCGGACCTCGACGCCCTGGCGGCCGAGGTGGCCGCGAGGCACCACCTCGCCTGGGCGGAGCGCGAGAGCGAGCTCGCGCATCGAGAGATCGCCGTCGGGGGCGAGTACCAGTGGCGCCGGGAGGGGGAGCACCACCTGTTCAACCCGAAGACGGTGTTCAAGCTGCAGCACGCCACCCGCGCCCGGCGCTACGACATCTTCAAGGAGTACACGCGCCTCGTCGACGACCAGTCCGAGCAGCTCGCCACCCTGCGGGGCCTGCTGCGCCTGCGGACGGGCGAGGACGCCGTCCGCCCGGCGGTGCCGATCGAGGAGGTCGAGCCGGCGTCGGCGATCGTGAAGCGCTTCGCCACCGGCGCGATGTCCTACGGCTCGATCTCCGCCGAGGCCCACGAGACCCTCGCCGTCGCGATGAACCGCCTCGGCGCGAAGTCGAACACCGGCGAGGGGGGCGAGGACCCCGAGCGCTTCGTCCCCGACCCGAACGGCGACTCCCGTCGCAGCGCGATCAAGCAGGTCGCGTCCGGCCGCTTCGGGGTGACGAGCGAGTACCTCGTGAACGCCGACGACATCCAGATCAAGATGGCCCAGGGCGCCAAGCCCGGCGAAGGCGG
>JAKAOD010000338.1 GCA_021823365.1 Actinomycetes bacterium
GAGCCGCAGCAGCTCGTCACAGGGACCGAGCAGGCTCGCCATGAGGTGCGTGTTGGGCACCATCGTCTCCTTGCGGGTGCGGGTCGCCACCTCGCCGTCGGTCCCTTCCGTCCGTTCCGTCCCTTCTGTCCGTGCCGTCCGTTCCGTCCGTGCCGTTTCGTCGGTCCGTTCCGTCCGTTCCGTCCCTTCCGTCCCTGCCGTCCGTGCGGTCCGTTCCGTCCCTGCCGTCCGTTCCGTCCCTGCCACGTCAGCTCCAGCCCCGTCGGCCCCCGCGGATCCCGCCCCCTGCGCGCCGTCCCGACCAGAACCGTCGACCCCTGAGGCTGAGCCAGCCGCCGCAACCGCCGAGCGGTTGGCCGCGGTCATCCGGGCGGCCACGTCATCGGTCGCCCGCCGATCACGTGGAGGTGGAGGTGCGGCACGGAATTCAGCGCGTCCTTCCCCACGTTCAGCACGAGGCGGTACCCGCGCTCGGGTGCGTCGATGCCCTCTGCGGCGGCGACGGCCCGGGCGGCCGCGAACATCGCCGCGAGATCCTCGGCGTGCTCGTCGCCGACGGTCCCTGCATGGTCGATGTGCCGGCGCGGCACCACGAGCACGTGGACCGGCGCCTGGGGATGGACGTCCCGGAAGGCGACCGTGCGATCGGAGGTGTGCACCACGTCGGCGGGCACCTCGCCTGCCACGATCCCGCAGAACAGGCAGCTGGTGGGCGTCAGGGTTCCCGTCCGTCCGAGGAGCGCCTGGGCGGCAGGAGATGCTCGAGGTCGCCCGGCGAGATCCGGCACGACTCGATGAACCGGTCGACGTCCCCTTCCTTCAGGCGGATCACCCGCCCGAACTTATATGCCGCGAGCTCGCCGGCGTCGATGAACCGGTACAGGCTGCGCAGCGTGACTCCGAGGCGCGCCGAGGCGTCCTTCGTGCTGAGCCAGCGCACCTGCTCCGCCATCGCCCTCATACTCCCACCGTGTCACGCCGCTGGGCGCTCATCGCCCGCGCCGAGCCACGCTACCGGCACGTCGCGCGCCGAGAAGCACGCCCGCAGCGACCGCGGCCGTCTCCGCGCGCAGCACGTGCGCCGCGAGGCCGACCGTCGGCCGACCCGCGGCGAGCTCCTCGGGGCTCCACCCGCCTTCGGGACCGACGGCGATGCCGGTGATCCGCGGGTCGAGCGATCCGCCTCCGGGCTCTGCGAGCGCCGTCCCGGAGCGCTCGAGGGCGCCCAGACCGACGACGCCGGTCACCTCCGGCAGCCAGACGCGGCGCGATTGGGCGGCCGCCTCGGCAGCCACGCGGCGGAGGCGGGCCAGGACGGCGCGGGCTCGGGCGGGCTCCCACCGCACGACCGAGCGGGCCGTCGACAGGACGACAATGTGGTCGACGCCGAGCTCGGTGAGCTTCTGGACGACCCAGTCGGGCCGTTCGGCCGTCACCGGCGCGAACGCCACCGTCAGGCTTGGCGACGCGGCCGGCTCGACCTCGACGGGACCCTCTGCCTCGAGCGTGCCGGCCGCCGTGTACCGGCACCTCGCCCAGCGGCCACGCCCGTCGGTCGCGACCACGGCCTCTCCCGTACCGAGACGCAGCACCCGCCCGAGATGGTGGGCGTCGAGAGCGCCGAGCACCGGGTCGGCAGGGTCCTCGACGAGGACCTGCGCTGCCGCCCGCCGGCGTGTCGCCACCCCGGCGGCAACGGCTTCTTGCCCGGCTTCTCCCACAGTGTCTTGCCCGGCGTCAGGCACCGCCCCTCGCCCGGCGTCAGCCGAGCACGGAGCGGATGCGGGAGAAGACGCCTTCGTGGCCATGGACCTCCTCGCCGCGTTCGGCGGCGAGCTGGGCGAGGAGCTCGCGCTGGCGGGGCGTCAGGTCGGTCGGCGTGTCGACGACGAGATGGACGTAGAGCTCCCCCCGCCCGCGCCCGCGCAGATGGGGGACGCCGAGCCCGCGGAACCGGACCACCGCACCGGTCTGCGTGCCTGCTGCGACGTTGACCTGGTGTGGCTGCTCGAGGGTCTCCACGTCGAGCGTGGCCCCGAGCGCTGCTTGCGCCACGCCGACGTGGAGCGTCGTGTGGAGATCGTCGCCTGTGCGCTCGAACCGCGGGTCGGGATCGACGACGAGGTGGACGAAGAGCGAACCGCTCGGCCCGCCCCGCGGTCCGGCCGGACCCCGCCCGGCCAGCCGGAGCGTCGACCCGTCGTCGACGCCGGCGGGCACCTCCACGGTGAAGTCGCGGTCCTCCACGCGCCGGCCCTCGCCGCGGCAGCTCTGGCACGGGTCGGTGACCACCTCGCCGGACCCCTGGCACCTCGCGCAGGCAACGGCGGTCACGACCTGCCCGAGCAGCGACTGTCGGATCCGCCGCAACTCGCCGGTTCCCTGGCAGTCCGGGCACGTCACGGGGTGGGTGGCCGGGCGTGCGCCGGTCCCGCCGCACTCGTCGCAGGCGACAGGGACGCGCACCGAGAGCTGCTTGTGGGTCCCGAAGACCGCTTCTGCGAAGTCGAGGTGGAGGGTGACCTCGGCGTCGCTCCCTTGCTGCGGGCCGCGGCGCCGTCCCCTGGGGGCGCCCGCCATCGTCCCGAAGAACGCCTCGAAGAGGTCGGACAGGCCGCCGTCGAACCCGAACCCCCCCATACCGCCGGCGCCCGGACCCGCGCCCCCCCCGAAGCTCGCCGGTCCGAAGCGGTCGTAGCGGGCACGCCGCTCGGGATCGCGCAGGACCTCGTACGCGAACGAGACCTCCTTGAACTTGGCCTCCGCCTCCAGATCTCCGCCGTTCGCGTCCGGGTGGAGCTCCCGGGCACGCTTTCGATACGCGCGCTTGATCTCCTCGTCGGTCGCGTCGGGCCGGACCCCGAGGAGCCCGTAGAGGTCGCCCATCGTCTCAGCGCCTGCCACGTGCACGCCTCCTCTGACGGCGCTCGTCTGCCGGTGCGGCACCGGCGGCGGGATCGAACGATTCGTGGATGCGCTGGCCGAGTCGCTCGCCCACGACCCGGGCGGCGGCGAGCGCCTGCGGATAGTTCATGCGCGTGGGGCCGAGAATGCCGACGGCACCCGAGGGCTGCCCCTCCACGGAGACCGGTGCCACCACGACTGCGCACGACGCGAGCGATTGGTAGCCGTGCTCCGCGCCGATCACGACGGACACGCCGCGCTCGAGCACGTCTCGAAGGAGCGAGACGACCACCAGTTGCTGCTCCAAGGTCGCGAGCACCGCGCTGACGGTCTCCACCGCGTCGAAGGCGGCCGCGAGCCGGGACGGCCCGCCCACGAACACGCGGTCGTGCGCCTCGGACGCGAGCTCTCCGAGCGCCGACAGCGCGAGCGAGACCACATGGTCGACCAGGGGATCGCCGCTCGCCTCGCTGACCGTGACGCCGCCGAGGGGGCGGGAATGGGCAGCGGCTTGGAGGCGGACCGACGCGGCGGCGAGCACGTCCTCGGGCACCTCCTCTGCGAGGTCGATCGACCTCTTCTCGACCGCCCCGTCGGCGAGCACCACCACGAGGAGCGCAACGCGCGGGCCGAGGCCGACCAGCTGCACCGAGCGCGCCACGGCCGCCTCGTGACTGGGCGGCAGCACCACCGAGGCGTAGGAGGTCAGCTCGGAGAGGAGGCTCGAGGTCCGCTCGAGCATCTCTTCCATCTCGCAATGGACCTGCTCGAAGAAGCGGCTCACCTTCTGGCGCTGCGCGGGCCCCAGCACGCCGGGCTCGGTCAGCTGGTCCACGAAGAACCGGTAGCCCTTGTCGGTGGGGATCCTCCCCGCGCTCGTGTGGGGCTGGGTGAGGTAGCCCTCGCGCTCGAGCGCCACCATCTCCGAGCGGATCGTCGCAGACGAGACGTTGATCCCCGCGGCGCGCGCGACGTGGTGGGACCCGACGGGCTGGGCAGTGCCGATGTACTCGCTCACGACGGCCTCGAGGATCGCGGCCTTTCGGAGATCGAGATCCTGGGTGTCGGTCATCGTGCCTCTCGATCGACGGATTCCCTGCTGGCACTCGATTCTACCGAGTGCCAGGCGGCGGCGGTCGATGCCCGGGGCCAGGAGGCGGCGGTCGATGCCCGGGGCCAGGAGGCGGCGGTCGATGCCCGAAGCCGCGAGGCGGCGGTCGATGCCCGGGGCCAGGAGGCGGCGGTCGGTGCCGGGGGGTTCGAACCGGTCAATCGTCCAGCCGGAGCGCCGAGATGAACGCCTCCTGGGGCACCTCGACGCGCCCGATGTTCTTCATCCGCTTCTTGCCCTCCTTCTGGCGCTCGAGGAGCTTGCGCTTGCGGGTGATGTCCCCCCCGTAGCACTT
>JAKAOD010000339.1 GCA_021823365.1 Actinomycetes bacterium
GCGAATGTCGGTGCCGACGACTCCGCGCGCCTCACCGGAGCGGGCGCTCGCGCCGTCACCAATACTGGGGATGCCGACGAGGGCGCGAACGGCGGTACTGCCGGCGGCAGCGATGGGACTGCCGGCGGGAACGGACAACTGCGCTCTCTCGGACCTGCAATGCAGGGGTGGCCGCCGCCAGGGGAGCTCGCGGCACCGCCAGGGACAATCCCGGTGTGGAGGGGATCTCCAGAGAGCGTGATTGCCGCGCTCGAGGCGACACGACGACCCCGTCGCGTTGAACCCGACGGGTATGGCGGCATCATTCCGGGCGTCCCGTCCCCGCTATGGGGCGGCACAGAGCCGCTGAGCCGCTTCGAGCCAGGGCCGAAGGATGATTGGGGCGCGTGGGACGCAGAAGACGGCGCGGCATCGGAGCCCTCTTGGACGGCGCCCGGATCACAACCGCGAGGTGCGCCACCGGTCATGGACTGGTCGCCAGATAGTTCTGGCAGCGAAGGGTCGTTGGAAGCGGAGAGCCCGGAAGTCGGCCGAGGCGGAGAGGTGGACTGGGAGCCGGGCGCGGACTGGGACGGACAGTGATGCCAGGGGTACCGGCGCGCTACCGATTCGGCCCCCTCGAACGGCGTGGTCTGATCGCGGGTTGGCGTGGGGGCCAGATCGCAGTTGTGGCGGCGGGCGCGGTCGCGGCGATCGTGGTGTTGCACCGACGGCAGACACTTCCCGCGATCGGTGTCGCGGTCTTCTTGGTCGCGGTGAGCATCGTCCTGGCGTGGTGGCCGATCGCGGGGCACACTGCCGAGCAGTGGCTCCCCACTGTCGTCCGCTGGGGTGTCTCGGGGCTTGCGGGCAGCCGCCGATGGCGGGCAGGGGTGGAGGCTGCAGGTCACTGCCTCGGTCCAGACGGTGCACCTTGCCTCGTCACCTCCGGGCGTGGAAACGGACCGACCGGGCATGCGAGGCGCCGCGCGCTGACCGCCCGCCGACTCGATCCTAAAACATCGCGGGCCAGGTCGGCTCGAGCGGTGCAGGGCGCGTTCGCGGGGCTGGAAGTGCTGGGCTTCGGCGCGCGGGAAGGCGAAGACATCGTCGCCGTCGTGCACGACGAGCACGCGCGGACGTACACGGCAGTGATGGAGCTCCTCGGTCACAGCTTCGCCCTTCTCTCCGGAGACGAGAAGGAACGCCGAGTCGCTTCGTGGGCGTCAGTTCTGACCTCGCTTGCCCGTGAGCGATCGATTGTTCATCGCGTCCAGTGGGTCGCGGCGACCATGCCGGATGACGGCGCTGCTGTCAGCAATCATCTCAGGTCGCGTGGTGTGTTGTCGGAACAAGCCGCGCCGCGGCGTTCCTACGCCACACTGCTGAGGAACGCCGGAGGGGAGACCTGCCGGCACGAAGTCCATCTGGCAGTCCAGCTGCGTGCAGCGGGAGCTACCGCGCATGCGATTCGTTCACTCGGGGGAGGCGACCGTGCAGCATGTTCCTTGCTTGCCCGCGAGGTCTCTTCGCTGCGTCAGCAGCTCGCGGCTGCCGACGTCCCGGTCCAGCGAGTCCTCGACGAGCGCGAGCTCGCAGCGATCGTGCGACGTGCACTCGACGGGGACGAGCGCACGCCAGGAGCTTGCCCTCCGTGCGGGATTGCGTGGCCGTGGCCGCTCGTGACGCAAGGCGCATGGGGAGCCCTGCGGGCTGACGGCAACTGGCACGCGACGTATTGGGTCGCCGAGTGGCCGCGCGTGGACGTGGGCCCCGAGTTCCTCAGTCCGCTCCTTCTCGGAACTGTGCGTAGAAGAGTGTCGGTCGTGATGGAGCCGATCAACCCCGCTCGGGCCGTCCGGCAAGCCGAGCGGGCGCGCACCGCCGACGTCGCCGACGCGGAGCTTCGCCGACGCGGTGGGTTCCTCGCCACGGCGCGACGAGCTCGCGAGGCTGAGGTCGCTGCCCGAAGGGAAGCGGAGCTGGCTGACGGCCACGCATCCTTCCGCTTCTCAGGGTACGTGTGCGTGAGCGCGCCGACTCCGGAACAGCTAGGTGCCGCCTGCGACTCGACCGAGCAGGCCGCATCGCAGTGCAGGCTGGAATTGCGCCGTCTCTATGGCGACCAGGAGCGGGCCTTCGCGTGCACCCTCCCACTCGGTCGGGGCCTTGTGTGAGGTCTCGGCCGTCACCGGCCCGAACGGCCGTCACCGGCCCGAACGGCCGTCGGGAAGCTGCGAGCTGGGACGGGGCGGCCTGGTCATGGGCGTGATCTCGGGGGCGCCGGGCGGCAAGCTCAGTGGTGCTCCCGCCACGAAGCCGAAGTGCTCGTAGAGCGGCACATTGCTCGGTTTGCTCGACTCGAGGAAGGCGGCCGTGCCCAGGGCGTCGCACATTCTCAGGCGGAAACGGAGGAGCGCCGCCCCCAGGCCGCTCCCTTGTGTGGCAGGTTCGACGCCGATGCACGCCAGGTACCAGTACCTCGTCTTCGGGTGCACGCGCGCGGCGGCGCTCACGAGGATGCTCGCCGCGGTCACTCGTCTGCCGAAGGCGCGCGTGTAGCCGGGCAGCGCGCGGAGCTGCCGCATCGTTGGGGGTGGCCATCCCCCTGGCGGGAACCAAACAGCCGCCCCGGCGGTACCACCGTCGTTCTCGACGATGTCGATCTCCGCGACCCCGAATCCTTCGAGCCGCAAGAGCGTGCCGAAGAAGCGGTGGAGTCGCGCACGGCGCGAAGTGTCGGACGGCATGAGCCACGCGAATTGAGGGTCGTCGTGAAATGCCCGGACCAGCATCTCCCTGATGTCGGGCAGGTCTCGCGGAACTGCGGGCCGGACCGGATCGCGGGACGCCTCCGGTGCTGCCACTCAGCGGTGCGCAGGTTGCGCGACGGCGAGCGACCGCTCGTACACGACGTACGAGACCCGCGTCGCCAGCTGGTCGTACAGCGACCGGGCAGGTCCGTTGAACTCTTGGGTGTGCCAGTAAAGCTTTGCCGCGCCACGCTGGCGGGCCTCTTCGGCTACGGACTCGATGAGCGCCCGCGCTGCACCGGTGCCCCGAGCACTGGGCGCGACGAAGAGGTCCTCGAGATAGCAGGCAGGAGACGTCGACCAAGTCGAAGGATGGAGGATTCCGTGGGCGATGCCGACGAGCGTGCCGTCTGGAGACTCGGCACCGAAGCCGAACAGACCGTCTTCCCGCCTGCTGAGCCGTTCGAAGGTCCGCTTCATCACCTGGTCGTCCAGAGTCTCACGGTAGAAGCCCAGGTACGCCGTCCACAGCGGGATCCACTCGGCAAAGTCCCCGGCGGCAATCGGACGGACTGCGAAGGGCATCGCGAAGGAGGATAGACCCGCAGCACGTGACGGGTCCTGCGTACGGACGGGTTGTCACCTGGGAGCTTCTCATGTTGGGCCGCCGCCACCAACCCGTTCGGCTATGACCCGGCACGGGAACTGGATCCACGGGGTCTCCTCACGGTGTCCGTTTACTCCCCGTTCCCCTCTCCTTCGTGTTCACGAGCGACCGCATGCTCCCCCGCGCGTTCTTCAGGCGGTTCACGGTGCTCCTCCGCCGCTTCCGCACTCAGACCCTGCGGCCACTCCACGAGCGTGAAAAGGTGCCAAAGCTTCACGAACACCCCGGACGATGCCGGCAGCGCGCTCTTCAGATGGATGGTCCGCCCGTCGATGGGCGGGATCCACAGGTGTGCATACCCGAGGTGCTCGTACACGCGAACCGGCTGCGTCAAGTCCCTCATGCGACAGACTTCGAGCTTCGGATCCGCAATCTCGAAGTCGTCGACGGTCCACTGGGCGAGGGAGTCCGCGAAGCGCCGCGCGTCCTTGACGAGGTCTAGGTTCGCATGTTCGATTCGGCCTGCTTTGTACACCCAGTGCGCGATTGCGGCCGGTGGCAACACCATGTGGAGCCCGAAGAGTGGGATGGTCGACATCGGGGCGTCGTCGGTCGGCCGAATCGCCAGGGCGTCCGCGAAAAGGTACAGAAGGACTGGCGCCTCGCGGGGCCCGTGAAGACGGCTCGCGGGAAGCGCGAGATGCATACCCAGCACGTGTCCCACGAGGGCTCGGTCGTTGCGAAGCCCGGTCGGAACGACTTCGAGAGCCATGGCCTGTGCGGCTTGGCCGAGCTCCGCAGCCGCACGCTCTCCCGCCTTCGCTCCGGCAGAGGCTCCCCGACGCAGGTTAGAGAGGACATGCTGGTGCCAGCCCGGCGAGCCGTCTGACTCCGGCGAGCCGTCTGACTCCGGCGAGCCGTCGGACTCCGGCGAG
>JAKAOD010000340.1 GCA_021823365.1 Actinomycetes bacterium
ATCGACACGCCTCCTCCACATGCCTGACCGCCGCGCCTCCTTGACACGCTCGCCGGAGGTCGTGCACTGTGGGGCGCGATGTCGCAATCGGTTGCGTCCACCACCGCCGGCGCTGCCGAGGCGGCGTCACGCCGCCACGGAGGCACGCTGCTCGTCGAGCTGCTCGCCGAGCACGGGGTCGCCCACGTCTTCGGCGTCCCTGGCGGCCAGACCATCGCCCTGTACGACGCCCTCGACGACCGGGCGCCGGGCATGCGCCACGTCCTCGTGCGCGACGAGCGGACCGCCGCGTACGCCGCGGACGGCTACGCGCGTGCGACCGGGCGGGTCGGGGTGTGCGACGCGACGGTCGGACCCGGAGCGGCGAAGCTGCCGTCCGGCCTCGCCGAGTCGCTCGGTGCCTCGGTGCCCGTGCTCGCGATCGTGAGCGACCTCCCCGCGTCGGCTGCGCCGCACCGCGACCGGGGCGCCGCCTCCCAAGCGCTCGACCAAGCTGCCCTCCTCCAGCCCGTGACGAAATGGTGCTCGTCG
Organism: Actinomycetes bacterium; assembly: GCA_021823365.1. The sequence goes on from JAKAOD010000340.1 coordinate 532, forward strand.
GTGCCCGACGTGCACGCGCTCCCTGCCATGGTCCGCAAGGCGTTCCGCGAGGCGTCGAGCGGCCGTCCGGGACCGGTCGCGCTGATCGTCCCCCAGGACGTGCTCGACGGCCCCGCCCCGCCCTGGACCGACGGCGGCGGGGCGCGCTTCGGTCGCTGGCCGTCGGTGCGCGGCGCGCCGGACCCGACGGACACGGCGGACGCTGCGAGCGTGCTGACCGGGGCGCGCCGTCCGTGCCTCTTCGTCGGCGGCGGAGCGCTCCATTCGGGTGCCTCGGCCCAGGTGCAGGCGCTCGCCGAGCGGCTCTGCGCGGCCGTCGCGACCACGATGTCCGGCAAGGGGGTGATCGCCGAGGACCACCCGCTGGCTGTCGGCGTGGTCGGCACCATGGGCACGACCGCTGCTCGGGTCGCCCTCGAGCAGGCGGACGTGGTCTTCCTCATCGGCGCGAAGGCGTCCGGCGGCGCCACCTACAACTGGACGCTGCCCCGGGAAGACCAGCTCGTGGTGCAGCTCGACGTCGACCCCGCAGAACTGGGACGCGCCGTGCCGGTCGCCGCAGCCATGGCCTGCGACGCTCGCCTCGGGCTCGAGGCGGTCCTCGGCGCGCTCGGCGACCCGTCCGACGACGAGGGCGCCGTCACGCAGGCTCGCGCGGCCTGGGCGGCAGTGGTGTCGTCGGCCGTCGACTCGTGGCGTGGGTGGCGAGACGAGGAGCGCCGAGGTGACGGGGAGCCGATCGCGCCGGCCCGCGTGCTCATGGAGCTCGAGTCGGCGCTCGGCTCGAGAGACCTGGTGGTCTGCGACGCGAGCCTCTCGAGCGGGTGGGGCACCGTCTACTTCGAGCAGCGTGCCCCGGGCCGCCAGATCCTCACCCCACGCGGCTTCGCCGGGCTCGGCTACGCGCTCCCTGCGGCGATCGGCGTGGCCACCGGCGCCCCTGGGCGCCGGGTGGTCGCCCTCACCGGCGACGGTGCGCTCGCCTACGCCCTGGGCGAGCTCCCAACGGTGCGGGAGCACGGCCTATCGATCACGGTCGTCGTCTTGAACAACAGCTCGCTCGGGTGGATCCGGTGGTACCGCAGGATCGCGTTCGGGCGTGGGTTCGACCAGCCGGACTTCTCCGACGTCCCGTTCGCCGACGTCGCGACGGCACTCGGATGGAGCGCAGCGCGCGTGACCGACCCACGCGAGCTGCGCGACGCCTTCACCACGGCTCTCGGCGCGGACGGGCCCTCGCTCGTGGACGTCGTGACCGACACCTGGGAGACGCCGATCGCCGGGCACCGGCGGTCGGTCGACGAGGGGCCGGCGAGCGCCGCCTACTACGGAGGTTGACGATGCCGCGCCACCCCGACCGCCAGATCGAGCGCATGAGCCAGCCCGACGCGGCGCGGCTGCTCGCCAGGTCGCGCACCGCGGTCGTGGTCGCCGGCAGCGTCGAGCAGCACGGTGGTCACCTGCCGCTCGGCACGGACGCGTTCGCGGCCATGTCCATCGCCGAGCGCGTCGCGGAACGGCTCGACACGGCGGCCGTCACCCTCGGGCCGACCGGGGTGGCCCATTACCACCTGGGTTGGCCGGGCACCCTCTCCCTGCGTCCCGAGACGCTGCGTGCGGTGCTCGCCGACGTCTGCGAGAGCCTCGCACTCGCGGGCGTCGAGCGGATCCTCGTCGTCAACTGGCACGAAGGGAACTCCGCGCCGCTGCGCGTCGCAGCCGACGATGTGCAGCGGCGCCACGCGCTGCGCATCGTGATCGCGGAGACCCACGTCATCACGCATCGCAAGCACCCTGAGGAGATGGAGTTCACCCACGCAGGCTCCATGGAGACCTCCGCAGTCCTCGCGTACGAGCCCGGACTGGTCCATCTCGAACGCGCGACCCAAGCGAGCGACCACGGCGCCGGGGAGACGGCGCACGGACTGTTCCGCCGTCCCGACGTGTACCCGGTGATGGCGGACTTCCACCTCGTCGCACCGACCGGCTGGTACGGGCGCCCGGAGCTGGCGAACGCCGCACGCGCGGAGGAGATCGCCGAAGAGGTGGCCGACCACGTCGTCGAGCGGGCGCAGGAGATCTGGCAGGCGCTCGACGCGGCCTCCCACGGCCTCGTGGACAGCGTGGGCGCAAGCGACGACGGCTCGGTCCCTCGGTGAGCATCCTGCCCGCCGCGATGAGCGCCGCGCTGCTATCGGAACACGGCCGGCTCGACGTGTCGTCGATCCCGGTCCCCGAGCCGGGGCCGGGCGAGGTCCTCTGCCGAGTGCTCGCCTGCGGCATCTGCGGCACGGACCTCAAGATCGTGCGGGGCGACTTCGCCGGGGTCTGGCCGCCCTCACTGCCGTTCGTGATCGGCCATGAGTGGTCCGGCGAGGTCGCCGCACTGGGACCCGACACGGCGCGGTCCGGCCTGTCCGTCGGCGACCGCGTCGTCGCCGAGAACCACGCAGGGTGCTCCGCCTGCCCGATGTGCCGGTCGGGCCGCTACAACCTCTGCGAGCGAGTCGGCGAGCCAGGCTTCAAGCTCTACGGTCACACGGCGCCGGGAGCGCTGGCCGAGTTCGCGGTCCGGCCGGCGGTCGCGCTCCATCGCGTGCCTCGCTCGGTGGACGACGCCGCGGCCGCGCTCGTGAACCAGGGTGCCCTCACGGTCCACGCGGCAAGGAGGGTCGGGCTCACCGCCGGTGCCACCGTCGCTGTGTACGGCCCGGGACTCCTCGGCTTGCTCATGCTGCAAGTCGCTCGGGCGTCGGGGGCGGCGGCCGCGGTCGTCGTCGGACGCGGGGAGCGGCTCCGCACCGCCGCCGAGCTCGGCGCCACCCACCTCGTCGACTACGAGGTGGACGACCCCGCCGCCGGCGTCAGGGCGGTGACCGGGGGGCGAGGCGTCGACGTCGTGTTCGACTGCTCGGGCAACCCTGCAGTGCTCGCCCAGGCCGTCAGGTCGGTGCGCCGGGGGGGCAAGGTCGCGATCCTCGGGCTGGCCGGAGGCGCTCGCGCCGAGGTGGCCGTCGACGCATTCGCGCTGGACGAGCTGGACCTGCTCGGCGTCCGCTCGAGCCCCAACGCCTACCCGGCGATGATCTCGTTGCTCGCCGCCGGCGCGATCCGGACCGACTTGCTGACCGCGGACCGCTACGCGCTCGCCGACGTCGGCGTTGCCTTCGAGGCGCTCGCGCAGAGGACCGCCATCCGCCCCATCATCCTCCCGTCCAAGTGAGGTCGCCATGCCCATCGTGAGAGGACCCGCGGCGCTGCCGTCATGCCGGGGACCCGGCTACGTCGAGACGGTCTGCGCGAGCACCGAGGTGTTCGACACGCCGGTGCCGCTGCGAGTGCGCCGCTTCGTCGTCGATGCGCGCAGCACGGCCGAGGTCGACGCCCGAGGCGCCGAGGTCATGGCCTACGTGGTGGCGGGCTCGGGGAGCGTCGAGGTGGGCGGCGAGCTCCACGAGCTGCGGCGCGAGTCGATGGCCTGGCTCGACCCGGGTCCGATCCGGCTGTCTGCAGGCGACGACGGTCTCGAGGTCCTCCTGACCGAGGCGCCACGGGCGTGACGCGTCGACCGGTGCGACCGCCGCACCGGTGAGGCGCTTCGGCCGAAGAGGTCGAAGAGGTCGAAGAGGGAGAAGCGGGACCGGGGGAAGACCGTCGCCGACGAGGTCCGGCTGGCGTCAGTCCTCGGGATCGAGACCGTCGGCGACGGGAACGTTCTCGGGCTCGAGCTCCAAGCCGGCGCC
>JAKAOD010000341.1 GCA_021823365.1 Actinomycetes bacterium
CCGGAAGTCGACCCGCTCCTCGAAGTCGACGGCGCTCGCCCCCGGGGTCCGCACCCCGGCGTCAGCCGCCGGGCTCATCGATTGCGCTCCATCGGCATTTCCTCTTATCCCAGGTCACAGGGCGGAGAATCCAGGATCTCGTCGCAGACCATGTCGCGAGCGACCAGGGCTGCGAGGCGGTCCAGAGTAAGAATTGGCACGTCACCCACGATCATGCCATGGACCCCTGCGACCACAAACCTTTGCGCGGCCATGATCGTGCGCGCCAGCCTGGTTGTCAAGGGGTGGGTCTGGAGGCCCAGGTCGGGCGCTCGAGCCGCGCACCACGAGCTCGGGTGGGGGCTGCGCTGTGGACGATCTGATGCTAGCGTGCCTGAGCGCTGACCCAATCGATTGCGGAACCGAGGAGGCCCATGCCCGGCCCAACGCCCTCCGCCCGTCTCGGGAGCGCCGCCGCCGTTCGCCCGGCACCGCCGGAGCTCGTGCCGAGAGACGGCACTGGACACCCTCCAACGCGCGACGTCGCGGAGCTGCGCGAGGCGGCACGGCGGATCCGCGAGCGCGCGGTGCGCATGGTCGCCGAGGCGGGGCTCGGCTACCTCAGCCAGCCGCTCTCGTCAGCGGAGCTCTTCGCCGTCCTCTACCGGGCCGTGATGCGCCACGGTCAGGACCGTTTCGTCCTCTCGCCGGGACACTACGTCATCGCCCACTACGCCGCCGCAGTCGATGCCGGACTGCTGACCGAGCAGGCGCTGGCCACCTACGGCACGGACGGCAGCTGGCTCGAGAGCATCTCGACGGAGCGCACGCCGCTCGTCTCGGCGACGTGCGGATCGCTCGGCCAGGGCCTTTCGGTGGCTGTGGGCTTCGCGCTGGCCGCCGCACTCGCCGGGGAGGACCGACGGGTCCACGCCGTCCTGAGCGACGGCGAGCTCGAAGAGGGCCAGATCTGGGAGGCGGCGATGCTCGCGGCGCACAAGCATCTCGGCAATCTCGTCGCCGTGGTCGACTGCAACGGCTCCCAGGTCGACGGCCCTGTGGCGACGGTGATGACGCTCGAGCCGGTGGCCGACAAGTGGCGGGCGTTCGGCTGGCACGCGATCGAGCTGGACGGCCATGACGTCTCGGCGGTCCTCGCTGCCTTCGACGAGGCGGCGGACGATGCGCGCCCGAGCGCCCTCGTCGCTCGGACATCGCCGCTCCGGGGCGCCCCGTCGCTCGACGGCGCCACCGACGCCCACTTCGTGAAGCTCCCGCCCGAAGCCGCCGAACGATGCCTTGCCGACCTGCGGGAAGGAGCCGCCGGCGGGATCACGGGCGCTGGGCCGGGACGACGAGCGCGATGAGCGCCGCGCCGGCACCTGCCGCGGCGGGCGAGGGCCTCCTCGCCCCGCCCTACGAGCTCGTCACGAAGCCCTATGGCCGCGCCCTGCTTGCCCTCACCGAGCGCCGGGCAGACGTGATCGCCCTCGGCGCCGACCTCACCCGCCAGACGGAGACCGACCTGATCCGAGACGAGCGTCCGGAGCAGTTCCTCAACGTCGGCGTTGCCGAGCAGAACCTGGTCGGCGTTGCGTCCGGCCTTGCCCGTGCGGGCCACTGCGTCTTTGTCCATACCTTCGGCGTCTTCGCGACCCGCCGACCTTTCGAGCAGATCGCCATGCAGGTGGCCTACCCGGCCCTCGATGTCAAGATCATCGGCTTCATGCCCGGCCTGTCGAGCCCGGGCGGCCCCTCGCACCAGGCGGTCGAGGACGTCGCGCTGATGCGAGCGCTGCCGAACATGACGGTCGTCGACGTCGCCGACGCGACCGAGGTGAGTCAGGTCGTCGACCTCCTCGCGGAGCTGCAGGGGCCCTGCTACCTGCGACTCAAGCGAGGAGAGGTGCCGAGGCTCTTCGACGCCACGCATCGCCTGAGCCTCGCCCGAGCGCAATGGCTCCGGCGCGACGCAGCAAAGAGCAGCAACGAGGAGGTCGCGATCGTCGCCTCCGGGATGCTCGTCGCCACTGCCCTTCGCGCCGCCGAGGTCCTCGCCCGAGGCGGCGTCGGCGCAAGCGTCGTCAACGTCCCGGCGATCAAGCCGATCGACGCGGCGACCGTCCTCACCGCCGCCGAGTCGGCCCGCGCCGTCGTCAGCGCGGAGAACCACTCGGTCGTCGGCGGCCTCGGATCGGCGATCGCCGAGGTCCTTGCCGAGGCGGGGCTCGGGCGCCCGCTTCGGCGCGTCGGGGTGCTCGACACCTACGCGCAGGCGTCGAGCGCTCCCTTCCTCTTCCGTCGCCACGGCCTCGACGTCGCCGCCGTCGTCGCGGCTGCCTGGACGGCGCTCGGCCGGGACGGCGAGCCGCCCGCCGCGGACGTCGAGGGCAACGAGGTCCCGCACGACCGGTACTCGCCCGTCTGAGCCGAAAGGTCGAGCCAGGGAAGAAGCCAGCAGAGCGGTTCGTCGTCAGGAGATTCCATGCCCGAGACCCGTGCAACCTCCGGGATCAGCCCCGCGTCGATCGCAGCTGGCGTCGCCGCGGCGAACGCCGCCGTCGGGGTCCCCGACACCCGGCCGGCCGCCGTCGCCTCCCCCGGAGCGGTGGCCCAGGTCGACTGGGAGCACCGTGCCGACACGGCCCGGCTGCGCGCCGAGCGCCTGGCACGTGCCAAGGCCGCGCTGTCGGCGAGCGAGCTCGGCGCGCTCCTGCTCTTCGACATGAACAACATCCGCTACACGACGGGCACGCACATCGGCAACTGGGCCCGGGACAAGCTCTTCCGCTGCGTGCTGCTTCGCCGGGACGCCGACCCGATCCTCTGGACGATCGGCTCCTCAGCCCGCCAGCACCGCCGCTACGGCGACTGGCTCGAGGAATCGTCCTGGCGGGCGGGGCTGTCCAGCTGGCGCGGCTCGATCCCCGAGGACGTCGGCGTCGAGGCTGGCAACGCGCGTCGGGTCGCCGGCATCCTCCGCGACAGCGGGCTCGGCGGTGCGCCGCTCGGGGTGGACGTCGTCGAGCTCCCGGTGCTGCGGGCCCTCGAAGCGGAGGGCCTCGACGTCGTCGACGGTCAGGGGCTCATGCAGCAGGTGCGGGCGATCAAGACCACCGACGAGATCGCCCTCCTCGAGCACGCCGCGGGCCTCGTCGACGGCGCCTACGACGAGCTCTACCAGTTTCTCCGCCCGGGGGTGCGGGAGAACGAGTGCGTGGCGCTCGTCAACCGCCACCTCTACGAGCACGGGAGCGAGGAAGTCGAGGCGGTGAATGCCATCTCCGGCGAACGGTGCGCGCCGCACCCGCACGTGTTCTCCGATCGGTTGATCCGGCCCGACGACACGGCGTACTTCGACATCATCCACGCATTCAACGGCTATCGGACCTGCTACTACCGCACCTTCAACGTCGGGAGCTCCTCGGCCGCCCAGCGCGACGCCTATGCGCGGGCGCGGGGCTTCATGGACGAGGCAATCGACCGCATCCGGCCCGGCGCGACAAGCGACGAGATAGTCGCCGCCTTCCCGGCCGCCGAAGAGTTCGGCTTCGCCGACGAGGAGGAGGCCTTCGGGCTGCAGTACTGCCACGGGATCGGCCTGTCCAACTGGGAGCCTCCGCTGATGAGCCGCTACCACTCCCTGAAGCACCCCGTCGTGCTCGAAACCGGCATGGTCTTCGCCCTCGAGACCTACTGGCCCACCTCCGACGAGAGCGCCGCGGCGCGCATCGAGGAGGAGGTCGTCGTTACGCCGGGCGGGTGCCGGGTGATCACCCGGTTTCCCGCCAAGGAGCTGCTCGTCGCCGGAACGCGTTACTTCACCGGATTCGGGCCGCTGTCGACGGACCGGGGCTGAGTGCGGCCCCGGTCCGGCGCCAAGGTGGGCGGTGGCCCCGCGGCCGGCTGGGGGACGCCGGTCCAGGCCGGCCGAGGTGGTAGCGCTGCGCGAGGTGCACGCCGAGGCGGCGTAGCGCGTCGAGCTCGCTCGCAGTCTCTACCCCCTCGGCGATGACCCTCGCACGGGTCTGCTTGGCGAAGACGACCAGCGCGACGGCGAGGGACCGGCGGACCGGGTCGAGGTCGATGCCGAACACGAGGTCGCGGTCGAGCTTGATGAAGTCAGGGGCGACCCGGAGGATGTGGGCGAGGCCGAGGACCCGGCACCCGTGTCGTCGACCGCGAAGCGGATCCCCTTCCCGCGGAGGGCACCGATCGTCTCCGTCAGCGCCTCGTAGTTGTCGACGCGCGAGTGCTCCGTGAGCTCCAGGACGACCACGCCCGGCAGA
>JAKAOD010000342.1 GCA_021823365.1 Actinomycetes bacterium
CCGGGCGGTCACAGACCTCGGCCGCGACCTCGATGCCGCCGGCCCTGCGTCACGCGGGCTGCGGGGGCTGCTCGACCGTCTGAGCAGCTACACCTCGTCGGTGGCGTTCCAGACGCTCTCCGACGACGTCGCCCGGGTACGCGCGGCCCTCGGCGCCGTCGCCTATTCGGTGCACATCAAGGGCAACCGCGTGCGAGTCCGCGCGTACGGCTCGGAGCCGGACTACAGCGCCGAAGTGCTCGCGAGCTTCGAGAAGTTCGCCCAAGGAGCGGCGAAGGACTACCGGGTCGGCTTCCCCGACTATCCGGAGATGAACCACGTCGAGGCCCAGGTCCTGGACCTCGTCGCGCGGCTCTTCCCCGGCGCTTTCTCTGCCCTGGACGAGTTCTGCACGCGCCATCACGGCTACCTCGACGAGGTCGTCGGCGACTTCGACCGGGAGGTCCAGGTATTCCTCGCCTACCTCGAGCACGTCGCGCGGCTCGAGGCCGCCGGGCTCGCCTTCTGCCTCCCCGAGGTGTCAGACGAGACCAAGGCCGTCTTCGCCCGCGACACCTTCGACCTCGCGCTCGCCGGCTCGCTCTTGGGCAGGTCCACACCGGTCGTCTGCAACGAGTTCCACCTGGAGGGCGCCGAGCGGATCTTCGTCGTCTCCGGCCCCAACCAGGGCGGCAAGACCACCTTCGCCAGGACCTTCGGGCAGCTCCACTACCTCGCGGGGATCGGCTTCCCCGTGCCGGGGAGCGCGGCTCGCCTCTACCTCTACGACCAGCTCCTCACCCACTTTGAGCGGGAGGAGGAGCTCGTGAGCCAGGCGGGCAAGCTCGAGGACGACGTCGTGCGGATGCGGGAGATCCTGACCAGCGCGACGCCGCAAAGCGTCGTCGTCGTCAACGAGGCGTTCACCGCGACAACCCTGGCGGACGCCACCTTCCTCGGCAGCCGCGTGATGGAGCGGCTCGTCGAGCTCGACCTCGTCTGCGTCTACGTCTCCTTCGTCGACGAGCTCGCGACCTTCGGCCCGACGACGGTGAGCATGGTGAGCACCGTCGATCCCGACAATCCCGCCGAGCGCACCTACAAGGTCGTGCGTCGGCCCGCCGACGGACTGGCGTACGCCCTCGCGCTCGCCGAGCGGCGCGGGCTCACCTACCGGCGGCTCCGCCAGCACCTGACCGGGAACGGGCGGACGCCGGACAAGCCGAGCGCGGAGGACGTCTCACGCCGCGACGCGTCGCCTGGAAGAGCGACGTCCTGAAGGCGCACCTCCTCTTCGCCGACCGCGACCTCGACCTCTCGGCCGAGCTCCCGAGCAACGCGCCGGACCTCACCCAGGACCTCGAGCTGGAGACGATGTTCGAGGCGATGTCGGGCGGCGACGGCTTCCTCCGCGAGGTGGCGAGGCGCGCCGTCCTCGCGAGCCTCGACGAGCCCGGAGCGATCACCTACCGCCAGGATGTCCTCGCCGACTGCGTCGCCGAACCTGAGATCGTGCGCCAGATGCACGCGATCGCGGTCGGCGCGCTCGCGGACGAGAAGCGCGTCTACTTCCCGCTCTTCCGGCACCCTTCGGGGGTGGTGCGCCGGTCGGTGGAGGTCATGCAGCTCCTCGTCGCCCGGCTGAAAGAGCTGCGCGCCCTCGCCGATGCCAACGCCACGAGGTTCCGCTCCCCGGGCTTCACGAGGTTGTTCGCGATGCTCTCCGCCGAGCTCACCGACGAGTACTTCCACACGATCGAGGAGCATCTCTCCCGGCTCCGCTTCCGCGACGGGGTGCTCGTCAGCGCCGGGCTCGGCCCGGGGAACAAGGGCGTACACTACGTGCTTCGCTCGCCGCTGGCGATCCGCCGAGGTCTCCGGGAGCGCATCGGCCTCGGCGGGGGGCGCCCCTCGTGCTCCTTCACGATCGCCGACCGGGACGAGGCGGGCGCCCGCGCGCTCTCGGAGCTCGCCGACCGCGGCATCGACCTCGTCGGCGGCGCCCTCGCCCAGTCGGTCGACCACATCGTCGAGTTCTTCACGATGCTCTGCCGCGAGCTCGGCTTCTACGTCGGCTGCCTGAACCTCCGGGAGCGCCTCGTCGCGAAGGGTGGGCCGGTGTGCGTGCCGGATCCGCTGCAGACCGGGATGCCGGTGCTCTCGGCGCGGGCGGTCTACGACGTGTGCCTGACGCTGCGATCCAGCGATCGCGTCGTCGGCAACGACGTCGCCGCAGACGGCAAGCCGCTCGTCGTGATCACCGGCGCGAGCTCCGGCGGGAAGTCGACGCTGCTCCGCAGCCTGGGCCTCGCCCAGCTGATGCTGCAATGCGGGATGTTCGTCTGCGCCGAGTCGTTCGCAGCCGACGTGCGGGACCGGGTGTTCACTCATTTCATCCGGGAGGAGGACGCCGCCATGCGGAGCGGCAAGCTCGACGAGGAGCTGGCCCGGATGGAGGCGATCTCCAAGGAGCTGAGCGACCGCTCGATGGTTCTCTTCAACGAGTCGTTCGCGGCGACGAACGAGCGCGAGGGGTCCGAGCTCGCCCGCCAGATCTCGACCGCGCTGCTCGAGGCGGGCGTGAAGGTGCTCTTCGTCACGCACCTGTACACGTTCGCGCGCGGCCTCCACGAGAGCGGCCCCCTGCCGGCACTGTTCCTGCGCGCCGAGCGCCAGTCCGACGGTGCTCGCAGCTACAAGCTCGTCGAGGGGCCGCCGCTGTCGACGAGCTTCGGTCCCGACGTCTACGCCCGCATCGGCGGCTTCGCATAGCGGAGAGCCCGCTCCGGCGCCGTCGCGCAGCGCCCGCCAGGGCGCCCGGCGTCGAAGGGAATGTGAGCCCGTAGGCCCTGGCCCGCTATCATCGGCGCCAGAGCACCGGATGAGGCTCCGGAGGGTCACGCAACCCGAACCGCCCCTGCCCGGGGCTGATGGCCTCTGCGCAGCTACCGAGGCGCGCGGAGGTCGTGTTGGGTCAGGTCGAGCTGGCGCCCGGGGTCGTCCAGGCGCTCCAGGACGCGACGATCCTCTTCGGCGCGCCGTTCGTCAGCGGTGCCGTCGCCCACGTCGAGGCACGCCTCCAGGGACGGCGCGGCCCGCGCATCCTCCAGCCGTACTACGACCTCGCCAAGCTGTTCCGCAAGGAGACCCTCGTCCCGGACGGGGCGGGCTTCGTCTTCCTCGCGGCACCCGTCGTCGCCTTCGGCTGCTACCTGATCGTGCCGCTCCTCATCCCCGTCCTCACGACCTTCGGGCTCCCGCTCGGCTACATGGGGGACATTCTTGGCGGCGGGTTCATCCTCGGCCTCGCCGGCTTCGCGGTCGCCCTCGCCGCAGCAGAGACCGGAGCCCCTTACGCGCAGCTCGGCAGCAGCCGGGCGATGACCTTCGGCGCCCTCGTCGAGCCGACGGTGCTCTTCGTCGTCTTCGCGGTCGGGATCCTCACCGCGACCGACCTCCCCTATGCGCTCGCCGCGACGGTCCGCGCCTCGGCAAGCGAGGTCGTGCGCCCGGCGCACGTGCTCGCGGCCGTCGCCTTCTTCCTCGTCGTGCTCGCCGACACCGGCCGCATCCCCGTCGAGACGCACTCGGGGACGCTCGAGCTCGGCATGATCGACGAAGCCCGCACGCTCGAGCACTCCGGCGCGCCTTTCGCCCTCCTCAAGTGGGGATCCGCGATGAAGCAGCTCGTCCTGTACACGATCCTCATCGACGTCTTCGTGGCCCCCTGGGGGCTCGCCGGGAGCCGGCGGGTCGGGCCGGTGCTGCTCGCGATCCCAGCCCTGATCGGCAAGGCGCTCGTCGTCGGCTGCATCTTCGCCGTCGTCGACAACTCCTTCTCCAAGCTGCGCCTGTTCAAGATCACGGAGCTGCTCGCGGCGGGCTTCCTCCTCGCCATCCTCGCAGTGCTCGTCTTCTACCTCGGAGGCGCCTGATGGCCGTCTCGTCACGGGCAGCCGGGCTCCTCGCGGCCGGAGCGATCCCGGCAAGCCCGCCGTCGCTCTACGGCGGGCTCGCCGACGTGGTCGCCGTCCTCGTCCTGCTGAGCGCGTTCGCGATGCTGCGCGCCCCGATGGTCCGCTCCCAGATCCGCCTCTACGCCTTCCAGTCGCTCGCCGTCGTCGTCCTCTCGGCGGTCGTCGCCGCGACGCACCACATCGGCGACCTCTACGCGCTCGCCGGCCTCTCCTTCGTCTTGAAGGTCGTCGTCGTCCCCGCCATCGTCCTGCGCATGCTCGATCGCGCCGAGGTGGACATCGCCGGCAGCACCGCCCATTCAGATC
>JAKAOD010000343.1 GCA_021823365.1 Actinomycetes bacterium
GTTCTCGACGCGCGGCTGCCGCTCGCGCCAGAAGTGCAGGACACGCGTCGCGGACAAGACGGCTGCGATCGCCATGAGCGCGATCGACGCGTAGAACGCGGCATGGAGGCCGTCGGTGAACGACCCGGCGAGCCGCTGGGTGAGGTGGGTGGTGCCCACGAAGATCGCGAAGGCCACGTTGTGCGGGATCGCCCGGCCCGCCACGAGCACCGCGACCGCGAAGGAGAAGACCATGCCGACGTTGCTCGACGTCCGCAACGTCCCCGACGCCACCCCGAACAGCTCACGCGGTGCGGCGCGCATCACAGCGGTGGTGTTCGCCGGGAAGAACAGCCCGCCGCCCACCCCGTTCACGATCGAGGCTGCGACGACGAGCCACACCGAGGTGTGCTCTTGGAGGCTGGCGAACATGAGGAGGGCGACGACCTCGGTGGCGAGCCCGGCCGTCGCCGGCCACACGGCTCCCCAGCGGTCGGTCAGGCGACCCGCGACGGGGCCCGACAGGCCGACGACCAGGTAGCCGGGCACGAGCAGCAGCGAGGCGTGGAGCGGGCTGAGGTCCCGCACGCCTTGGAGGTACATGATGGCGAGGAAGAGCACCGCGAAGTTGGCCATCGCCTGGAACAGGGAGGCGAGCATCGTCGGGCTCACCGTGGGGATCTTGAAGAGCGAGAGGTCGAGCATCGGGGAGTCCGTCACGTGCCCCACCACCACGAACGCCGCGAGGAGGACGATGCCGCCGATGAGGAACCCGGCCACCTCGACGCTGAAGGAGGACGTCGAGAGCTTCGTCATCGCCCAGAGCACCCCGAAGACTCCCGCGCCGAGCAGCAGCATTCCCGGGACGTCGACCCGCTCGCGGACGTGCTTCCCCTCGTCGCGTAGCACCCGCAGGGCGAGGAGGACGGCGGCGACGCCGGTGGGCACGTTGATCCAGAAGATCCAGCGCCAGTCGACGTAGGTCACGATGACACCGCCCAGGAGGATCCCGAGGATCGCACCGACGCTCCAGCCCACCGACACGTACCCGTAGGCGCGCCCACGCTTCTCCGGCGCGAACGTGTCGGCGATGACGGCGCCGCTGTTCGCCGTGATCAGCGCGCCGCCGAGTCCCTGGATGACGCGGTACGCGATGATGGTCGCCTCGTCGCTCGCGAGCGCACAGAGCGCGGAGCCGACGATGAAGATCACGAAGCCCGCCTCGTACATGCGGACGCGGCCGAACATGTCGCCGAGACGCCCGAACTGCGTCGCGAGCACGGTGATCACGAGCAGGTACCCGATGATCACCCAGATCACGCCCGAGAGCCCGACGTGCAGCGAGCGCTGGATCTCGGGCAGGGCGAGGACCACGATGGTGGTGTCGACGGCGGCCATCACGACGCCGAGCAGGATCACGAGGAGCGCGAGCCCGGTCCGCGCTTCGGGCGCGTGACCGGCCCCCGCGAGCGCGGGCTGCACCTGCCCGGCTTCGCCCGGCCCCCCCGGAGCGCGGCTCGTCACAGGGCTGGTGGGTGCGGACACTTGCTCAGTCTAAGGGTCCGGCGGGCGCCGGGAACCCGACCCGCGTCGCTGCCGGGAGCGAGACGACGGGCGCCGTAGCGCTGCGACGCCGGCCGCGCTGGCACCGCGCGCGCCGCCGGGGGAAGGATGTGGACGTGCAGCGCGCGCCCGACGAGCATCGCACCGCCGGCGCCTCGAACCCTGTCTCCTTCACGCAGGGCTCGCCCGAGACGGTGCTCCCCCCTGCGACCGCGGCGGCGACCGACGCGACCGCGGCGGCGATGGCCCAGGCCCCGCAACTGCGACGCGCCGCCCTGTCGGGCGTGGCGGAACGGTGGCCGCGCCACCTCGACGCGTGGGCACGCCTCGCCGAGGTGGCGACCGTCGCCGCGGACCGCTACGCGTTCGCGCGGGTCGGGTACCACCGTGGCCTGGACGCGCTCCGTGCCGCGGGCTGGCGTGGCACCGGGCCGGTCCGGTGGGCCCACGAGGAGAACCGAGGCTTTCTGAGGGCGCTCGACGCGCTGCGCGCCGCGGCGGCTGCCATCGGGGAGAACGACGAGGCCGAACGGTGCCGCCAGTTCCTCCACCAGCTCGATCCCGACTGGAAGGACTGAACGACCGGCCGCGCCCGCTCGCAGAGCAGCGGGCGACCTCGTGCTCGACCGTCCCCGCGAGAACGACGCGTCGCTGCAGTCCGGGCCATCCCGGTCGGGTCGCCCGATCCCGACCGTAGGCTGTGACCATGAGCGCACGGCGGGCACCGCACGCGCCGCAGACAGGGACGGCGGGCGACGGCCGCCCGACTCGTCGCGCGCAGCACCCCGCACCCCACAGCCTCCGGATCGGCAGGCTCCTCGGGGTCCCGCTCGAGGTGCACTGGAGCTTCCCCCTCCTCGTCGCCCTCGTCGTGGTGGCCGAGTGGCCCGCCGGGGCCGGAGCGGTCGTCGGGGGGCTCGTCTGGGTCGCGGCGCTCTTCGCGGGCGTGGTCGTCCACGAGCTGGCTCACTGCGTCGTGGCGAAGCGCCGCGGCGGCACGGTGCTCGGGATCCTTCTCCTGCCGATCGGCGGGATGTCGCGGATGGACCGGATCCCGGAGCGGCCTGCCGACGAGGCCGCCATCGCGGCGGCCGGGCCCGCGATGAGCCTCGTCCTCGGCGGGCTGCTGCTGGTGACCGGCGCGTTGCTCGGCAGCTCGGTGTGGCCCGCGACGCTCGTGACCGGCTCGTGGTGGGAGCGACTCGGCTGGCTCAACCTCCTCCTCGCCGCGTTCAACCTCCTGCCGGCGCTGCCGATGGACGGCGGCCGCATGCTGCGCGCGGGCCTCGCTCGACGTCTCCCGCGGCTCGCGGCGACCCGTATCGCGGCGTCGGTGGCGCGGGTGCTCGCCCTCGGGCTGGTCGTGGCCGGCGTCTTCTACGACTTCTGGCTGGTCCTGATCGGCATCTTCGTGCTGCTGGGTGCCTCCGGAGAGGTGGCGAGCGCGCAGGCCGACGAGCTCGCGAAGCGGCAGCCTCCGGGGTGGGGCGGGTGGAGCGCCAGGGGCGCGCCGCCCGGCCGGGCTCCGTCGTGGCCGCCGCCCGACCCGCAGTGGCCGCCACCCGACCCGCAGTGGCCGCCGCCGCAGGGGCCCGCGTGGTCCGCGCCGCAGGGTCCCTGGCCGCCGCCGTGGGGCCAGGAGCCCGCGCCCCGGAGCCGCTCAGCGATCGATGTCGCGGTGGAACGCGGCAGTCCGGACGCCTCCGGCGGACAGCCTCGCGACGAGGGCCTCGGCGAGCGCGACTGAGCGGTGCCGGCCGCCGGTGCAGCCCAGCGCGATCGTGAGGTACGACTTCCCCTCCTGCTCGAAGCTGGGCACGAGCATCGCCAGGAGGTCTTCGACCTTGTCGAGGAACGTCCCCGTGCCCGGCTGCGAGAGGACGAAGTCGCGCACGGGTGCGTCGAGCCCCGAGAGCCGCCGCAGCTCGTCGACCCAGTAGGGGTTCGGGAGGAACCGGCAGTCGAGCACGATGTCCACGTCGAGCGGGATGCCGTGCTTGTAGCCGAACGAGACGATCGACGTCTGCATGCGCGCGTTCTGCACGGAGTCGCCGAACAGCTCGATCACCCGCTGGCGCAGCTGGTTCGTGTTCAGGTCCGCGGTGTCGATGACGACGTCCGCGCGTGCGCGCAGCCCGCCGAGCAGCCGGCGCTCGTCCGCGATCGACTCCTCCACCCCGCGCGCCGCGAGCGGATGACGGCGCCGGGTCCCCTCGAAGCGCCGCACCAGCACGTCGTCGGGTGCGTCGAGGAACAGGACTCGGACGTGATGACGCCCCTTGCGCAGCCGGTCGAGCATCGGTTCGACCTCGTCGACGTACTCGTCGCCGCCGCCGCGGCCGACGACCAGCGCGACCCGCTCGCTCTCGGACTCCGCGCGTCCCACCAGCGCCGCCACCTTCGTGATCAACGCGGGGGGCAGGTTGTCGATGACGAACCACCCGAGGTCCTCGAGCGCGGCCGCGGCCGTCGAGCGTCCTGCACCCGACATCCCCGTGACGAAGAGGAACTGGGTCATTCCTCGACATTCTCCCCCGCTGCCCCATTCGGTGCAGCGATGACCGCATGCGTAGCGGGGTCGCCGGGGCCGTGCGCGCCGTTCGGCGCCACGGGCCCGCCGCCCGCCGTCGCCGCGTGCAGCCGCGAGTGCACCGCCCCGGCCACCCGGTCCGGCAGCCACGCCAGAGCCCTGAGGTCGTCCTCGTTCGCCGCACGCA
>JAKAOD010000344.1 GCA_021823365.1 Actinomycetes bacterium
GAGATGATCCGCTCGGGGATGTCCGTGTTCGCGCGATGGACGTGCTCTGCGTGCGGCCGGACCTCGTTGTCCGCGAAGCGGTGGAAGGTCTCGCGGGCGAGCTCGAATTCCTCGGGGAGGTGGCGCCCCCCCGCTTCGCCGCAGAGCGCGGCGAGGGCGTCGGGGTCGCGGTGCGCGGCGACGAGCTCGTCGGCCGGGTCGAGCAGGTCTTCGTCAGCCTGCCACGACCGCGCCCTGCCGGCGAGCTTGGCCCGGAGGTCGGCCACCACGTCCGCGACGAACGCGCACGCGATGCGCGTCTCGACGTCTCCGTGGCGGCCGTAAGTGACGGCGGCGCGCGCCGTCGCGACGGCTGCCGCTGCGTGCGCGACGTCGTAGGCGACGACCTGCGCCGTGTCGACGCCGCTGGATCGCAGGGCTGCGACCCCCTGCCGGACGACACGCTCCGCGCAGTCCAACGCGCCAGCGGCCCGGTCTAGCTCCGCGCTCACGCCACGCCACCGACCGTCCGGCCGAGCACGGTCACGAGAGGAGGCAGCACGATCGGGTCGTCCCCGGGATCGACACCGGTCAGATCCTCGAGGTAGGACGCGACCGGCCCCGGACCTGCGCCCGCGGGAGCCTCTGCCCATGCGTCCTCGAGAAAGAGCCCGGCGCGGCGCACGAGCCCGGGGAGCAGCGCGCCCACGTCGGGGTCGACCGCGCCGGGCATCGACAGCGGGCGGCCGTCGATCCGCCCCGCCGAGGTGATGGGCTCCTGGGCGACGACCCAGCCGCCGGGGCGCACCGCCGCGGCCATGCGCGCCAGGACCGAGGCGGGGTCGTCCACGTGCATGAGGAGGAAGCGGCAGAACGCGAGGTCGACGGGCTCGGGGAGCTGAAGGTCCTCGGCGCGCTGGGTGATCGCGAGGACCTGGCTGTGCGCCGCCGCCGCACGAGCGGTCTCGTCGCGGGCGAAGGGATCGCTATCGACCGCGTAGACCCTCCCGTCCCTGCCCACGATCTCGGCCAGGGCCACCGCGACGTCGCCGGCTCCCGCGCCGACGTCGACCACGCGCCAGCCGGAGCCGACGGCCACGCGGTCGAGCGCAGTGGCCAGCGGCCGGCGGTAGACGTCGTTGCGCAGCACGGGCGGCTCCACGCATGGCGACGGTAGCCTCCTTCGGCGTGAAGGTCACGATGATGCTGTGCGACGCCGCGCAGGTCGCGGACGGGAAGCTCTACATCCTTGGTGGCGGCTGGTCGATGACGGGGCCCGACCCCGTGCCGTCCGCGGTCGCGTTGAAGATCGAGGTCGACTGGAACGAGGCGGACCGGACCCACCATTGGGAGCTCTTCTTGGAGGACGCCGACGGCCGCCCCGTGATGGTGGAGACCCCCGAGGGGTCCCAGCCGGTGGAGGTGCGCGGCGAGTTCACCGTCGGCCAGCCGCCCTCGCTGCCCGAGGGGTCGCCGATCGACGTCGCGCTGGCGGTCAACATCGGTCCCATCCCTCTTCCCCCCGGCGCGCGCTACACGTGGCGGCTCACCATCGACGGCGAGTCGCTCCCCGGGGCCGACCTCCGGTTCACGACCCGTCCCCACCTTCACTCCGACGCCGGTTGAGCCGCGCCCGCGGACGAAGGAGGTACCAGCCGAGACGGGGCCCTCCGTCGTCAGATCGGCTTCCCGCCCCTGCACCATGCGTTCGCAGGGATCCCCTCGCAGGGGTTCGGCATCGAGGCGAGCCCTTTCGGCAGACGGTGGAGGTCGACGCCCGACGCCGACGGCTTCGGGTAGTGGGCGCCCTTCGGGCAGAGCCCGAAGCCCGTGTCGCACTCCACCTGGGAAAGGAGTGCGCCCGGGGTGTCGGACGCCGCGGTCGTCCGCCCGCACCTCGCCTGGACGCGTTCGAGGGTAGAGGGGGTGCTCCCGTCAGGGGCGGAGTTCCCGGCGAAGCAGTCCTGGGGCTCGTGCCCGAAGAGCGTGATCTGCCCGTAGTCGCCATTGGTCGGGTTGTGCCAGTACCCGTTGTCGGAGAAGGTGTTGTGGAGGAGGGCGTCGCCCTCGGGGTCGTAGACGCAGCCGAAGCCAGTCACCTCGTGTCCGCCGCTTCCATGGCAGGTCACTCCTGGGTAGGGCCTGTCCTTGTCGGGGAACGGCACGAAGAGGACGCCCCAGGCGGCGTTGCCCCGGAACGTGTTGTCGGTCACGGTGTCGTTGCGCCCCCCCGAGATCGTCATCCCGGTGCCGACCGGTCCGGCGCTCGCGTACCCGCCCGGAGCGATCGGAGCGTGGGCGTCGTTGTTGTCCTCGACCAGGTTGTAGCGGAACACCCAGCACGAGCGCGTGCGGGTGATCGGGCTCGTCGTCGTGCCGGGGCAGTCGCCGTTCTGGGGCGGCGGCGGGTCGCCGTAGATCTGCGTGTTCGTGTCGAAGCCGTCCTGGTTGTGCTCGAACCGGGAGTGCTCGATCACGATGGCGCCGCCTGAATTGGTCCCCGAGTAGCCGAGCGCGTTGTACTCCATCCAGGCGTCGGTCACCGTGACGTCGCAGAGCTGCCGGCAGGCGCCGACGTACATCCCCGAGTCGTCGAAGTTCGACGCGTAGATGTGCGTCCAGCCAGCCGGCCCCGCGGCGTTGTTGGCGAAGATGCCGTAGGTCGGTGCGACGGCCGGGCTCCCGTAGTAGGTGGTGGTCGCCGTGAGGTACGCGCCCTGGTACCGCACGAGCCCGATCTTGGCCGTCTGGGCGCCCCCGTTCCACCAGATCCCGTTGCCCGAAGCGCCCTTGCCCGAGAGGAAGTTGCAGACGGTCAGGTTCTGCACCGTGACGCCGCCGGCACGGAAGACGACGATCCCATTCGTGCCGTAGTGCCCCCCGCTCGGGTCCCGTGGCCCGAGGACCTGCGCGGCCCGCGCCGGATCGCACGCAGGCGAGCCGGGCCGGGTCCCGTCGACGATGACCGTCGAGCGGTCCATCCCGCGGATGGTGAGCCGGGGCGTCGTCACGAGGACGCCGCCGAAGTCACCGAGGGCTGCTTGTGAGGGCGTCGGCGGGTGCGCGAGGTCGTCGGACGCGTGGTAGTCGCCCGGACCGATGAGGATCGTGTCGCCGGGTCTGGCTGCGTCCACTGCCGCCTGGATGGAGTCGTACCGCCCGCGGCGCCCGTCGAACGTGCCGACCAGGAGCACCCGCCCCCGGCTCGGCCGGCGGTGGGCGCCGGGGGCGCCGGGGGCGCCGTGCGCGCCGGAGGCGCGGTGCGCGCCGTGCGCGCCCTTCCTGCCGGCCGCATCCGCGGCGGCCCCCGCCGCAAGTCGTCTGCCGGCCGCTCCGACCCCGGCGAGCAGGCCGGCGAAGAGCACGACGACGCCCGCGGCGGCGACCCAGCGACGCCAGAAGCTCCCGTGAGCGTGCATCGCTCCCCTCGTCTCGCTCGCAGTGCCGGACCCGCTCAGGCGTCAGCGCCGGCCCCGGCCCGCTCAGGCGGCGGCGCGTGGGGCGCACCGTAACAGGCTGGACCCGGGCGGCGGCGACGTACTACACCCGCGTCATGACCATCCACGACCGGCCGTTCGGGCGGTGCTTCGAGGACTTCGTCGTCGGCGACGTCTACCGGCACTGGCCAGGCAAGACCATCACCGAGTACGACGACCACCTCTTCTGCATGATCACGATGAACCACCATCCCCTCCACACGAACGCCTGGTTCGCCGAGCACGACGCCGTCCAGGGCCGCAACGTCGTCGTGGGCAACCTCGTGTACTCGCTCGCGCTGGGCATGAGCGTCCCCGACGTGAGCGGCTCGGCGATCGCCAACCTCGAAGTGGAGTCGCTGGTCCACCGGAGCCCCACCTTCCACGGGGACACGATCTACGCCGAGACGATGGTGGTGGACGCGGTGGAGTCGAAGTCCAGGGGCGACCGCGGAGTGGTGACCGTCGAGACCAAGGCCTTCAACCAGCGGGGCGAGGAGGTGTGCTTCTTCCGCCGCAAGGTCCTGGTCTGGAAGCGCGCCGCGCTTCCCGCGCGCCGCCTGCCCTACCCAGATGACGTCTGGAGCTGACCCCGAGGCAGCCGGGGTCGACGACCGAGATCTCGAACGGGTCCGCCGTGCCGTCCTCACCGGCGCGGCCACCCTGTGGCGGGACTTTCCGTGGCGGGCGACGAGGGACCCCTGGCTCGTTCTCGTGAGCGAGGTCATGCTCCAGCAGACCCAGGCGCCCCGGGTCGTCGAGCCGTTCGGGCGCTTCGCCGCACGC
>JAKAOD010000345.1 GCA_021823365.1 Actinomycetes bacterium
ACGCCTGCCGTGCGTAAGGGGTGGATTGCGGCTCAGCCGCTACCCCTTGGAATCACTCGTCTAGCCGCCCGGCGGCACGTCGGCGTCGGCGGCGGACGGGTGCGCCTCGAGGTGGTCGAGCAGCTCGGCGAGGCTCGCCTCGGCGACGCAGACCGAGCTGTCGGCGGCGCCGTAGTACAGGTGCACGGTGTCGCCGTCGTCGCGGAGCACCCAGCCGCAGGGGAAGACGACGTCGGGGACGTCGCCGCCGCGTTCGTAGGGCTCGTGCGGGCCGAAGACCCACTCGTTGCCCCGGGCGATCACCCTGCTCGGGTCGTCCCGGTCGAGCAGCGCCAACCCGAGGCGGTAGATCGACCCCGACGCGGTCGTCCGCACGCCGTGGTAGCAGAGGAGCCAGCCGTCGCGCGTGAGCATCGGCGGCGGGCCCAGCCCGACCTTGTTGGCGTCCCACCACCCGCCGCGGCGCGCCGGGACGAGGATGCGAGACTCTCCCCAGTAGCGCAGGTCCGGGCTGAAGGAGAGCCAGATGTGCGTCCCGAGGCCCTGCATGGTGGCCATGGGCCGGTGCACGAGCGCCCAGCGCCCGTCGAACAGCCGCGGGAACAAGGCGGCGTCCTTGTCCTCCGGCGGCTGGAGGACGCCGCGGTGCTCCCAGGTGAGGAAGTCGCGCGTCACCGCGTGGCAGACGAGCGGGCCGGCCGTCGAGTACCCGACGTAGACGACGTGGTACTCGTCGCCGACCTGGGTGATGCGCGGGTCCTCGATCCCCCAGTGCTCCTCGAACCGTCCGGGCCTCGGCTCGAGCTGGCGGACCCGGTCGATCTCCCAGCCGTCCAGGCCGTCCTCGCTCGTCGCCACGACGAGCGAGGAGAGGCCGGTGCGGTGCTCGACGCGCAGGAGGAGGAGCGTACGCCCGTCCAGGACGGTGGCGCCGGGGTTGAACACCGCGTTCACCATCCGGGGGAAGTGGGCAGCGGTGATGACCGGGTTGGCCTTGTGACGCTTGAAGAGCTCCCGGGGGTCCGCCGAGCTCGCCATCGGACCTCCTCGATCCGGCCGACGTCCGTGGCCGCGGGTCGCTCCGGGGTCCGCCGCACCCGGGATGCGCGACTGCAGCTCCGCCGTCGACTATAAATGCTCGCTCTGAAGGCCGGGGCTCGATCGGCCGTCAGGATCGGCATGCGAGGGACCGTGGGGGAAGAGGCAGCGAGCGGGGCGGTGCTCGCCGCCACAGAGGTGGCGCACGTGCGGCGCGTCACCGAGCGGCCGATCGCCGACGCCCTCTCGGTCCCCGGCTACGGGGCCGTCTTCAACGCCGGCCTGCTCCACCACGAAGGCGCCTTCCATCTCTTCGCACGCGCCGTGCGAGCCGGCTACCGCCGCAACTCCGGGTCGGGCGACCGCTTCCTCGACTATGTCTCGGACGTCGTGGTGCTCACCTCGCGCGACGGCGTCGAGTACGAGTTCGCCTACGTGCTCGCCCCGGCGGGGTCGAACGGCACGACGAGCATCGAGGACCCCCGTGTCCAGCGGGTGTCTGCGGGGGACCGCGAGCGAGTCGTCATGACCTCCACCTGGCTCACGCCGGCATCCGGCGCGCCGTGGCGCATCGGGGCGCACGAGCTCGCGTGGAACGCGGGGCGGTTCCACCTTCGCGAGCGCAGCGGGCGACTTCTCGGTCCGGAGGGGATCGCCGACAAGGACGCCGTCGTGTTCGCGCTTCTGGACGGGCGCGTCGCGCTCATCCACCGCATCCATCCGAACATGCAGCTCGCCGTGTTCGACGACCTCGACCACCTCATGGGCGCCGGTGCCGAGTACTGGGACGACTACCTGCTCGACCTCGACCGCCACACGCTGCTCGCGCCGAGCCCCGGGGCCCTCGGCGTCGGCGCAGGAGCGCCGCCTGTGCCGACGGAGGAGGGCCTCCTCCTGTTCTTCCACGAGCGCCGCGGCGACGGCTCCTACACGATGAACCTCGCACTGCTCGAGCCGGCGTCCGGCGCCGTCGTGAGCCGCCTCCCCTCGGCGATCCTCGAGCCCGAGCTCGAGTGGGAGCGCCGCGGCGACGTCGACGACGTCGTGTTCGTCCAGGGGGCGCACCGCGACGGCGACGTCGTCTACCTCACCTACGGGGCCGCCGACCGCTGCGTCGGCGCCGCGACCGCCTCCGTCTCCCACCTGCTCGACGCCCTTGCCGGAGCGGCCTGACGACGCGCGCCCCGGCGCGCCCGGGCCGTCGCGAGCACCGAGACGTAGGCCATCGTCGACTCGGCGCCCTGGTTGAGGTTGACCGCCGCCGGGCCGAGCCCGTCGAAGCCGCCGCCCGTGGCCGGGTCGAACATCCCGAGCCCGGCGTCGTTCTCCCCGAGAAACCACGCCGCGGCGAGCTCGAGCGCCTCTCCGAAGCGCACGGCTCCGGTGACGTCGAACGCACGGGCGCAGGCGTCGGCCATCGCCCAGGCCTCGATCGGCTGCTGGTCGAACGCGGGGCGACGCTCGCCGCGCCCTCGCCCGGCGGCGGGCGTGAAGCTGAACCAGCGCCGCCCGCGCCCGTCTGGTCCCGCGAGCTCCCCGGCGACGAGCCACTCGAGGACGGCGATCGCCGCATCCGCAAGCCCGGTCCGCCCGAGGGCCGTCGCAGCAGCGAGGGCGGCGTCGGGCAGGAGGGCGTTGGCGTAGGTGAGGCGAGCCTCGGGCCAGAGCCAGCCGGCGGCGGGCCCATCGGCGGCGGGCCCGCCGGCGAGATGGCCACCGGGTCTCGGCTCGGCGAGCGCGGGCTCGCCTCCGGTCCGGCGGCCGGCGCCGCCCCCGGCGAGGAGCGCCTCGCTCTGATCGGCGGCATCGCCGAGGAGCCGGCGCGCCCGGCCGTGGTCGGGATCGACGGCGAGGAGCGCCGCGGCCCCGAGCGCCGCGTAGGCGGTCGCCCTCGACCAGGGCGAGCGGAAGCACGCCGCCTCCTCGAACAAAGCCGTCGCCCGTCTGCGCAGCTCTGGCCACGGCGCGGAACCGGCGGCCGTGCCGAGCCCGAGGAGCGCTCGGCCGGCGGCGTCGTCGCTCGGCTCGTCGTCGGTCCACCGGCCGTCCGGCCCGAGCCGCAGGCTGAAGGCGCCTCGACCGAGGTGGGCCCGCTCGAGGAAGGCGAGCGTCACGCCGGCGATCCTGCGAGCCGCAGGATCGCCCGGAAGGCGGCAGGCGAGGGCGAGCACCCGCCCCGCGTCGTCGGTGCAGTAGCCGCACGCCTCACGGGGGCGCGTCGATCGGGCGTGCTCGAACAGGCCCGTGCCGTCGGTCATGCGGCCGAGATGCCTGAGCGACGGCCGCGTGCCAGGCACGCCGTCGCCTCAGCCAGCCTGCTGCGCGCTCGCGAGCGCGCCGACGAGCGACCGGTAGGCGGCGCCGACGGCCGGCCACAGAAGCGGCTCTGCCTCCCGGCGCGCGGCAGCCCTCATGTGGGCAGCGGTGCCGGGGTCGCCGAGCACGAGCTGAAGGGCGTCGGCGACCGCTGCTGCGTCCCGGTGGGGCACGGTGATCCCCGCGCCCCGCGAGAGGAGCTCCACGGCGTGGGGGAAGCGGGTCGCGACGACGGGCCTGGCCGACGCGAGTGCCTCGACGAGCACCCCGGAGCTCACCTGGTCGGTCGAGTCGTAGGGGAGGAGCACCACGTCCGACCTGCGCACGAGGGCTCGAAGCGCCCCCCAGTCGCGATAGGCGTCCTCGAATGCGACCCGGTCGCCGACCCCGAGCTCGGAGGCGAGCGCGACGAGACGGTGCCGGTAGCGCTCGCCGGCTTGCGCTCGGACCTTGGGATGGGTCTGACCGGCGACGACGTAGTGGACGGCGAAGCCACGCCGGCGAAGGATGGCGACTGCGTCGATCGCGTGCTCGATCCCCTTCCCGGGCCCGAGCAACCCCCAGGTGAGGGCCGTCGGCGCTCGCGCAAGCGGCGGGTCGTCGCATTCCTCGCCCGCTCCCCCGAAGTTCGCCGTCGCCCCGTGCGGGATGACGGCGACCCGTCCCGGCTCGACGCCGTGGACCGCGACGAGGCGGTCCCGCGCGGCCCTGCTCTGGACGACGACGACCGAGGCCGCCGCCATGACCCGTTCGAGCACGCGCCGCTGGTTCGGCGAGGGACGCAGGAGCGCCGTGTGGACGACGGCGACGAGCAGCGGCTCGAGCCCGTCGACGAGCTCGAGCACCTCGTCTCCGTCCAAGAT
>JAKAOD010000346.1 GCA_021823365.1 Actinomycetes bacterium
GGCAGCTGCACGAGCTCGTCGGGAGCCGCAACGACGTGCGCCTCGACCGCCAGGCGCTCCGCCGCCTCGTACCCGACCTCCGCAGGCGGGACGCCTTCATCTGCGGCCCGGAGTCCTTCGTCGAGCACACCGTCGCCCTGCTCCGGGCTGCCGGCCTCGAGCCGTCCAGGATCCACCACGAGGCGTTCAGCCTCTGACCGAGGCGTCCGGCCTCTGACGCCCTCGAGGAGGGGGCCCACCGATGCGCAAGTCACCGATCATCATCACCGCCACCACCGCGGGCCTCGTCGGCGTGCTCGGCTTCCACACCCGCAAGGTCGACGTCACGATCCCGGCAGGCGGGGGGACCGGAGGGGCGACCACGTCCCCCTCCGGCGGGCACGCCTCGTCTCGAGCCGGCGCAGGTGCTTCAGGTGCTTCCTCCCCGACCGGCGGGAACGCGTCTTCTGCGGCAACGGGGCACGGCTCCTCTCCCGCAGGCGGATCCGGCCAGTCGGCGCACGCGGCCGCTGCGGGCAGCAGCTCGAGCCCGGCGCGCTCCGGCGCGGGCAGCGGCAGTCGCACTGCCGCCGGCAAGATCGAGCAGTACGGCTACGGCGAGCTCTCGGTGCGGGTGAGCGTCAAGGGCGGCCGGATAGTCAACGTCTCGATCGCCCAGATCCAGGTCGCCGACTCCTACTCCGCCCAGCTCGCTCAGTACGTCGTCCCGACGCTTCGATCCGAGGTGCTGCACGTGCAGAGCGCCAACATCCAGGGCATCTCGGGGGCGACGTACACCTCGTACGCCTACCAGGCGTCACTCCAGTCGGCACTCGACAAGCTGCACGTGCGTTGAGCGATCTCGTCGCGCACGCCGAGGAGGTGATGGGCACGGTCGTCTCCTTCACCGTCGACACGCGGGACGCCGCCGGCCGCCCGCTCCGAGCCGGCGCCGTCGCCGAGATGATCGCCGAAGCCTGCGCGATCCTCCATCGGGACGACGCGACGTTCTCGACCTTCGACGAGGCGAGCACGATCTCGCGCATCCGCCGCGGCGAGGTCGCCTTCGAGGACGGAGGCGCCGACGTGGCCGAGGTCCTCGGGCTCTGCGCCGAGGCCCGGCTTGCCTCGGGCGGATGGTTCGACGCGTGGTCGATGCCGGGCGGGTTCGACCCGACCGGGCTCGTGAAGGGCTGGGCCGCCGAGCGCGCGCTGGCGGCCATCGAGCGCGGCGGGGCGCGCGCCGCGCTCGTCAACTCCGGGGGCGATCTGGCGGGCTACGGGGAGCACCGCCCCGGCGAGCCCTGGCGGATCGGCATCCGCCATCCCTGGCGCCCCGGCGCGCTCGCCTGCGTCGTCGAGATGCGCTCGCGCGCCGTCGCGACCTCGGCCCGCTACGAGCGCGGCAACCATCTCCTCGTCCCCTTCACCGGCGCGCCGGCACGCGGGGTCGCGTCGGCGTCCGTGACCGGTCCGAGCCTTGCGATGGCCGACGCCCTCGCCACGGCGCTCGGGGCCGGTGGCGAGGAGGTCCTCGCCCGCATCGAGGGACTGCCGGCCTACGAGGCCTACCTCGTCCTCGACGACGGGCAGGAGCTCGCAAGCCCCGGCTTTCGCTTCGCCGCCGCATCCGGGGGCGCGAAGATCGGCGCGTGAACGACGTCACGGGAATGCCGCAGAGCGCGCTGGTGCTCGGCGGCACGTCCGACATCGCCTTCGAGGTGCTCGCACTCCTCGCCCGCCGGCGGCTGCGCTCGGTCCTGCTCGCCGGCCGTGACGCGCCGGCGCTTCAGAAGGCGTCGGCGCGGCTCGAAGCTGCGGGGATCAGCCGGGTCGAGACCGCGCCATACGACGCGATCGAGCCGGGAGGCGCGGCGCTCCTCGTCGAGCTGGCGCGCGAGGCGCTCGGGACCGTCGACCTCGTCCTCGTCGCCGTCGGGGCGCTGGCGCCTTCGGAGCTCGAAACCCTGAGCTCCGCTGGGGTCGAGCGCGCGATCACGACCAACCTCACCGGCCCGGCGTCGGCGATCGCCGAGCTCACCGGGATGCTGCGCGCCCAGGGCACGGGGAGGTTCGTCGTGCTCTCCTCGGTCGCCGGCGTGCGGGCCCGGCGGGCGAACTTCGTCTACGGCGCCGCGAAGGCGGGCCTCGACGCCTTCTGCCAGGGGCTCGGCGACGCCCTCGCCGGGAGCGGCGTGCACATGACCATCGTCCGCCCCGGCACAGTCCGCACGCGGATGACCGCCGGCATGCCGCGACGCCCGCTCACGAGCGAGCCGGGCGACGTCGCTCGGGCGGTCGTCGCCGGGATCGAGCGGGGATCGGCGGTCGTCTGGGTCCCCGGCTACATGCGGCTCCTCTTCGCGGTGCTGCGGCTGCTGCCGGGCCCGATCTGGCGGCGCGTGCCGTTCTGAGGGGCACGGCGCCGACCGGAGGCCGACCTGCGGGAGGCTGACGCGCCAGAGGGCCCTGCCCCGCCCCTCCGGCCCGGGGTCGCTGTGGAAAGCTCGCCGACCACCTCCGCGGGCCGCTCGTCCGACAGGAGGTAGCGCGGGCCCTCGCCGAGGCTCGCCGCAACGTCGTCCGGGTTGTAGAGCCTGCATGCCCGGAGCGACAGGCACCCGCACCCGATGCAGGAGCTGAGATCGTCACGAAGGCGCTCGAGGACGGCGATCTGCTCATCGAGCATCGGGCGCCACGCGGCGGAGAGCCGCGCCCAGTCGGCCTTGGTCGGCGTGCGCGACTCCGGCAAGGACGCGAGCGCGCTGCGGACCTCCTCGAGCGTGAGGCCGACGCGCTGCGCAACCCTGACGAACGCGACACGCCGCAGCATGCTTCGGGCGTAGCGGCGCTGACCACCGCCGGAGCGGCTGGCGGAGATGAGCCCCTCCGACTCGTAGAAGCGAAGCGCCGATTGCGCGACCCCAGTCCTTTCGGCGACGTCGCCGATGGTGAGCAGCGCGGGAGGCACGACCGAGATCCTAGAGGAGATATCTTGACTTCCAGTGAACTTTAATATCTACACTGGTGTGCATGACCGTGCAACCACCGTCCATCCCGCGCCGCGAGCCGGAGAGCGACGTCCTCGACGGGGCCTTGGCGCGCCTTGCGAGCACCTCGCCGGACCACGCGGGGGGCTTGTCCAATCACGGTCCGATGGTCTGCGAGGCGCTCCTCCGCCTCGGCCGGCCAGACGCCGTCGCCCCCTGGCTCGACGCGTACATGCCGAGCCTCGAGGCGGCCCCCGGGAAAGGTTCGCCGATCGCGCTCGACGAGTGGGCCGGGGCGCTCGGACAGCGCCGACGCTACCCGGACTGGGTCGCGCGCTTCGAGCGGGAGCTCGCCGCCGGACCGTGGGCCGACGTGGTCGGCGGGTGGGCGCCGCGCCTCGTCGCCGGCTCGATGGCGACCGCAGCCCACGGGCTGATCCGCACGGCGCACGCGACGCGTGCCATCGAGGAAGCCGAGACGCCGGAGCGGCGTCACGAGCTCGCCGCCGGCCTCGCCTACTGGGCGAGCACCTGCCGGCCCTTCGGGGCCACTCCCGCTCCGCGAGGGACCGGCAGCGCGAGCCAGGCGCTGCTCGGCGTGCCGACGCTCCCACTCGAGGAGCGGGACGAGGGCCTCATCTTCCGGGGCGCGGCCAAGGCGAGCCGGCTGGAGGGCTTCACAGCCGCCGTCGACGCGCTCCGGCCGCCTGAGTCAGTCGATCGCGCCCTTTCGGACCTGACCCGTGCTATGGCGACCTGGTACCTGGCCAACCGCGGGCACGATCCGATCGCCTTCGCCCACGGCGTGACGGCGCCGGCGGCTCTGCGCCTCCTCCTTCCGTTCCTCCCGGCGGGCGCGGCGAGCAGCGCGTTCGCCTACGTGTGGCAGGCCTGCATGGCGATCCGCTCGGCCTTCGCCGTGGGGTGCCCACTGGAGGGCTCCGTGAGGGAGCTGCCGAGTGGCGAGGAGCTGGTGGCGGCGGCGGTCGAGATCGGCGGCGCCCATGCGATCAAGTTGACGGAGGCGTGCCTGCGCGAGCAGGCGATCCGGCCCGACGCCGCCGACCTGCTCGCCGCCGCCGACGCCGGGCGCAGGCTGGAGGTGTGACCTCCATGCCGAGGGCGCAGGCGGCTGGTCCGGCTCTTCCCCGTCGTCAGCGCCTCGTCGAGGTCAGCGAGGCGACGTCGACGGTGCGGTCGAGCTCGACGGCGTCGAGCAGCCGGCGGGCGTGCG
>JAKAOD010000347.1 GCA_021823365.1 Actinomycetes bacterium
TGAGGGCGCTCATCGACGAGCTCGGCCGGCTGCCGGGGATCGGCCCGAAGTCGGCGCAGCGGATTGCGTTCTTCGTCCTCAAGGTCCCCAACGAGGACGCCCGTCGCCTCGCCGACGCGATCGTCGCGGTGAAGGAGCGGACGACGCTCTGCGAACGCTGCTTCAACGTGGCGGAGTCGGGCAGCCTCTGCGACGTCTGCGCCGACACACGCAGGGACCGTCACCTGGTGTGCGTCGTGGAGGACCCCCGCGACATCGTGGCGGTCGAGCGGACCCACCAGTTCCGCGGCCGCTACCACGTGCTCCACGGCGCGCTGAGCCCGCTCGAGGGTGTCGGCCCCGATCAGCTGCGCGTCCGGGAGCTGGTCGCTCGCGTCGACGCCGAGGGGATCACCGAGGCGATCCTCTGCACGAACCCGAACCTCGAGGGCGAGGCGACGGCGATGTACCTGGCCCGCCTGCTCGCCCCGCTCGGGATCACGGTCACCAA
Source organism: Actinomycetes bacterium (assembly GCA_021823365.1). The sequence goes on from JAKAOD010000347.1 coordinate 491, forward strand.
GATCGCGAGCGGCCTTCCCGTCGGGGGCGACCTCGAGTACGCCGACGAGCTGACGCTCGGCCGGGCGATCGAGGGCCGCCGCGCCGTCGTGCCGTGACCACGGGCGGCTCCCACGAGGAGCTCCTCTTGTGGCTCGTCCGCCACGCGAAGGCCGCGCCCGACCCGCCTTCGGGCGGCACCGACCACGAGCGTCCGCTCGCTCCGAGAGGGAGGCGTGACGCCGCCGCGCTCGGCCTCCGGCTCCGCGCGGGCGACCTCGGCTTCGGCGACGCGTCCCTCCCCGGGCTCGTGCTCGCGTCGAGCGCCGCCCGCACGACTGAGACGGCCGAGAAGGTCGCCGCCGCGCTCGGAGCGCCCCTCGAGCGGCGGCGAAGCCTGTACTACGGCTCCCCGACAGACGTGCTCTCCGAGCTGCGCACGCTCGACGAGAGCGTGCGGTCGGTCATGGTCGTCGGGCACAACCCGGCCACCCACGAGCTCGCCCTGGCGCTCCTCGCCGGAGACGACCGCGCCGGGCGCGCGGCGCTCGCCTCGTTCCCGACGTGCGCGCTCGCGCTGTTGCGCACCGGGGTCACGCGCTGGTGCGACCTCGCGTACGGGGCTGCGACCCTCGCGGGGTTCGCGCGTCCGCCCTACGACGGGTGACTCACTCCCACTCGATGGTGCCGGGCGGTTTGCTCGTGACGTCGAGGACGACGCGGTTCACGTGGGGCACCTCGTTCGTGATGCGCGTGGAGATCCGCTCGAGCAGGTCGTAGGGGAGGCGCGCCCAGTCCGCCGTCATGGCGTCCTCGCTCGTGACGGGCCGGAGCACGACCGCCTGCCCGTAGCTCCGGCCGTCGCCTTGGACCCCGACCGACCGGACGTCGGGGAGGAGCACGACGGGGAACTGCCAGACCGCCCGGTCGAGGCCGGCCGCGGTGAGCTCGTCGCGGGCGACGGCGTCGGCCCGGCGAAGGATGCCGAGCCGTTCCTCGGTCACCTCGCCGACGATGCGGACCGCGAGCCCGGGGCCGGGGAACGGGTGGCGCCACACGATCATCTCGGGCAGGCCGAGCTCGAGCCCGAGCGCGCGGACCTCGTCCTTGAAGAGGTGGCGGAGCGGCTCCACGAGCGTGAAGCCGAGGTCGTCGGGGAGGCCGCCCACGTTGTGGTGGGACTTGATCGTGGAGCCCGCGGTGCCGGCGCCGCGCGGGCCTCCGGACTCCACGACGTCGGGGTAGAGCGTGCCCTGGACCAGGTGCTCGGGGCCGCCGCCCTCCGCTTCGACCTCGCGGGCCGCGTGCTCGAAGGCGCGGATGAATTCTCGCCCGATCACCTTTCGCTTCGCCTCGGGGTCGACGACCCCTCGCAGCGCCGCGAGGAACGCTGCGCGCGCGTCGACGACCTTCAGACGGATCCCGGTCGCGGCGACGAAGTCGCGCTCCACCTGCTCGGCTTCGCCGAGCCGGAGGAGGCCGTGGTCCACGAACACGCACGTGAGCCGGTCGCCGATCGCGCGATTGACCAGCGCTGCGGCGACCGCGGAGTCGACGCCTCCCGACAGCCCGCAGATCGCCCTGCCGTCCCCGACGGCCTCACGCACCTCGTCGACGGCCGCGTCGAGGACGTTGGCGGTGGTCCACGACGGCTGGATCCCCGCCGCCCGGTACAAGAACCGCTCGATCACCTGCTGGCCGTGAGCGGTGTGGTGGACCTCGGGGTGCCACTGCACGCCGTAGAGCGTCCCGTCGGCCGTCTCGAACGCCGCGATCTCTGTCTCGCTCGACCACGCCGTCGGGCGCAGCCGCTCGGGGAGCGCGATCACGGCGTCGCCGTGCGACATCCACACCTCCTGGGATGCCGGCTGCCCCTCGAACAGCCTCGCGTCGGGGTCCACGGTCACCTTGGTGCGCCCGTACTCCCGGCGCTCCGCACGCGCGACGTCGCCGCCGAGGGCCCGGGCCAGCGCGTGGAAGCCGTAGCAGATGCCGAGGACCGGCACACCCGCGTGGAGGAGGCCCGGGTCGATGGACGGCGCCCCGGGCTCGTAGGTGCTGGAGGGCCCGCCGGAGAGGATCACGGCAGCCGGCTGACGCCCGAGGACCTCCGCGGCGGAGGCGGTGTGGGGAACGATCTCCGAGTAGACCCTGGCCTCACGGACGCGCCGCGCGATCAGCTGCGCGTACTGGGCCCCGAAGTCGACGACGACGACAGGGCGTGCCATCGGCCGAGTATGTCAGTTGGCCGGTCTCCCAGAGACGCTCTGCAGCGTGCGTGCTCCTGCGCTGGCGCTCACTCGAAGGCGCCTTGCGCCTCAGGGACCTCGGAGCACGAGCTCGGTGCCCTCTCGACGAGGTACCTGAGCGAGGCACCTGCCACCGCGCCCGCATCCCACGCGCTGCTGCTCGCGCGACCCGCCCTTGTGTCGTCGGACCGGACAGTCCACAGTTGCGTGGAGAGCGTCTGGAAATTGTAGGTTGTGGCTCGTGGCCTGTGCGCTCCGAACCGGCCGGGGCAGAGAGGGGGTGGTCGTGACCTGCGTGATCGCCGGACCCTCCGCCGGCACGAAGGGCCGGTCGTGCACCGGCGTCTGCCACGGACGCGCCAGCCGCCCGCGAGCGGGTCGACGCCCTCTCCCTGCCGGGCAACGGGCCGGGTGAGGCCGGCATGAACAAGGTCCTCTCGCTGCACGACGCCGTGGAGCGCCACGTCCCCGACGGGGTCGGGCTGCTGGCGGTGGGCGGCATGCACCTCCACAACAACCCGATGGCCCTGGTGCGCGAGGTCGTGCGCCAGAGACGGCGCATCCGGCGGCTGCTCACCAGCCCGTGCGGAGCGTTCAACGCCGACCTGTTGATCGCGGGCGGGCTGGTGGAGGAGATCGCCACCTCCTACGTCGGCTTCGAGCACCTCGGGCTCGCACCGGCGTTCCGGCGGTCGGTCGAGGACGGCTCGCTGCGGGTCCTCGAGTGCGACGAGGCGTACATCACCCACGGCCTGAACGCCGGGGCTGGCGGGCTGCCCTTCGCCCCGCTGCCCGCCGGTCTCGAGGTCTCCGACGTCTGGAGGGCCAACCCCGAGAGCTTCCGCCTGGTGGAGGACCCCTTCACCGGCGCCCAGGTGCTCGCCGGTGCGCCGCTTCGCCCCGATGTCGCCCTGGTGCACGCGGCCGAGGCCGACGCCGCCGGGAACGCCGTGCTGGCCGGGGCGCACTTCGTCGACCGGGTGATGGCCATGGCGGCTCGCACCGTCGTGCTGCAAGTCGAGCGGGTCGTCCCGACCGAGGCGATCAGCCGCCACCCCGTCGGCACCACCATCCCCGGCTTCCTCGTCCATGCCGTCGTCGAGGTGCCCGGCGGCTGCCATCCGACCGCATCGCATGGCCACTACCGCGTCGACGAGGACCACCTGCGCCGGTACCTGGCCATGGCCGGCGGCGCCGAAGGGCCACGGGCCTACGTGGAGCAGTACGTACGAGGCAGCAGCGAGGCCGACTACCTGGAAGCCCAGCGCGCGCTCGCGGCGGCAGAGGCGCACCGGTGAGCCGGGACGGCGGCAGGACGAACGGCGGCTCGCCGACAGGGCCGGCCACCGGCGAGCTGATGGCCGTGGAGCTGGCCCGCCGGCTCCGCGACGACGACGTCGCCGTGATGGGGACGGCCAGCGCGCTGCCACAGATCGCCTGCCGGCTGGCCAAGGAGA
>JAKAOD010000348.1 GCA_021823365.1 Actinomycetes bacterium
CACCAATCATAGCCGGGGGCCGGCATCGTCTCGTAGACCCCGACCACCGGGACGCCGCTTCGCTGCGCCAGGGCGAGCAGGGACTCGGTCAGCGGGTCGGTCACCTGCTCGTTGTACAGAAGGGCGCGGACCTCGTGCCCGCTGATGATGCGCTCCTCGGTCGTCACGCCCTGCGGCGAGGGGTCCACGCCGTTCATGATCGCCGACTGCAGCGCCCACGGCGTCTCGTCGTTCAAGCCGCAGGCGCTGAGCAGGTAGTCGCCGACGGGCTCGGTCACGACAACCGGCGCGCCGTGGAGCCGGGCGCGGATCCCTGCGATCGCCGCCCGCCACGATCCGAGCGAGGTGTCGAAGCGGGCGGCGTTCTGCATGAAGTACGAGCGATGGGCAGGCTCGATGCCGGCGAGGTCGCTGGCGACGGCGGACGCGACCGCCGGCATGGTCGCCGGCTTGTACCAAAGATGCGGGTTGCGGACGTTCGAGGCGAGCCCGAGCAGGCGAGCGACCTCGATGATCTTGCGCGTCCGGCTCGGCGAGGCCGACTCCACCCGGTTCATGAAGGTGTCGTAGCCGGCGCCGTTCTGGACGACGAGGCTCGCCGCGGCGACGACGCGGGCGACCGCAGGGCTCGCCTCGAAGGCGTGCGGGTCGGCGTTCGGGTTGCTCATGATCGAGGAGACGTCGACGTACTTGCCGCCGACCTGCGCGATCACGTCGGCGTACTGGTTCTCCGCCCCCACGGCGACGATACGGCGCGCGGCAGCGTGCCGGAGCGGGTGGGCGATGCCCGCGGCGGATGCGGCAGGTGCCACATGGACGACGGGGACGCCGCCCGGAAGCGCCAGGGCAAGGAATCCGACGAGCCGCACCGCGCTCCGGCGCGTTGGAGCCGCCCTCTGACCGCCCGCGCGGCCGGTTGCCGTCGCGACCCGGCGCTTTCGTCGCCGGCAGGGTGCAAACGACGATCCCGGCAAGCTCAACCTCCCTCCCTCCGAGCCCCCCGTCGGTCCCTGAGATCGGAATGATAATCAGTCTCATTCTAGGGGGGCCAAGCCGCAACGCGCGCGGCGGTGACCGGGGGCCCTGCTCGCGTTGTCGGTCCAGGCCTATCGAGGTCGACGACGGGAGCTCCCCGGACCCCGGCGTGAGACGCTGCTGCGGGCCCGCCGCGCGGGCGGTCTGCCTTGCGGCGCTCAGCCGGTCGGGCGGGTCCTCGACAGCGGCGGCGGCGGCGATCTCGAGCTCCGCATCGGCGTGCCCTACAACCACCACTCCCTGCTCGCGACCGTCGAGGACGCCCTCGGCCTGCCGCTCCTCGCTGCGGCGCGCACTGCCCGCCCGATGGCGGCGTTCTTCTCGCGTCGATCCGTCGCTCGAGCTTGAGCCGGGCCGAGCGACATGCCTGAGGCGGGCGTAGGCTCCGGCGCGCCGGGTCGGGCGCTTCGGGAGGCGGTCCGCCGGCATGGGGCGCTCGGGAGGCGCCCTGACGAGGGAACCCGCAGGAGGGGCCATGAGCAAGGTGCGCGTGCTGGTCGGGACGAGGAAGGGTGCCTTCGTGCTCACCTCCGACGGCGCCAGGAACGACTGGAGCGTGAGCGGGCCGCACTTCGGCGGGTGGGAGATCTACCACCTGAAGGGATCCCCGGCGGACCCCGACCGGATCTACGCCTCGCAGTCGAGCGGCTGGTTCGGCCAGGTCGTGCAGCGGTCGGACGATGGCGGGAAGAGCTGGCAGCCGGTTGGCAACGAGTTCGCCTATGCAAGCGTCCCCGGCACGCATCAGTGGTACGACGGCACGCCGCACCCATGGGAGTTCGCTCGCGTCTGGCACCTGGAGCCGTCGCTCGACGACCCGGACGTCGTCTACGCCGGCGTCGAGGACGCGGCGCTGTTCCGCACGACGGACGGGGGGCGGAGCTGGCAGGAGCTCGCCGGGCTGCGGACCCAGGAGACCGGCCCCTCATGGCAGCCGGGCGCCGGCGGGATGTGCCTGCACACGATCCTGCTCGACGCGCGCCGCACCGGCCGGATGTACGCGGCGATCTCAGCCGCGGGCGCCTTCCGCAGCGACGACGGCGGCGAGTCCTGGCGCCCGATCAACCGCGGGCTCCGCTCCCGGCAGATCCCCGACGAGGAGGCCGAAGTCGGCCACTGCGTCCACCGCATAGCCGGCAACCCGGCCCGGCCCGAGCTCCTGTTCATGCAGAAGCACTGGGACGTCATGCGCAGCGACGACGGCGGCGAGTCCTGGCGCGAAGTGAGCGGCGACCTCCCGAGCGACTTCGGATTCCCGATCGACGTCCATGCCCACGAGCCCGAGACCGTCTACGTGGTCCCGATCAAGAGCGACTCGGAGCACTACCCGCCCGACGGTCGGCTCCGCGTCTACCGGAGCCGCACCGGGGGCGGCGAGTGGGAGCCGCTGACCAAAGGTCTCCCGCAGGACAACTGCTACGTCAACGTGCTGCGCGACGCCATGGCGGTCGACTCGCTCGAGGGGTGCGGCATCTACTTCGGGACGACGGGTGGCCAGGTCTACGCCTCGTCCGACGCCGGCGGCACCTGGTCCGCGATCGTCCGGGACCTGCCGGCCGTGCTGTCGGTGGAGGTCCAGACCCTGCCGTGATCCGCGTCGTGCTCCCGCCGCACCTCCGGGTCCTCGCGCGGGTCGAGAGGGAGGTCGAGCTGGAGCTGCCGGCCGAGGCGACCCAGCGCGCCGTGATCGACGCGCTCGAGGTGCGCTTTCCCCAGCTGCGCGGCACGATCCGCGATCCGGCGACCATGCGGCGACGGCCCTTCGTCCGCTTCTTCGGCTGCGGCGAGGACCTCTCCCACGAGGATCCCGACGCCCCGCTGCCCCCGGCGATCGTCACCGGGAGCGAGCCCTATCTCGTCGTCGGCGCCATGGCCGGCGGCTGAGCCGTTCGAGGGAGCGAGCCGAAGCCCTCGGGACGGGTCCTTGGTCCCGCGGGAGGCCTTCGGCTCCCGGAGCGGCCCCGACGCCCCGGAGATCGTGACGTTCGACCCTGCCAGCCGATGGCGCCTTGCGCAACGATGAGGTGTACAGACGTGAGGGAGGTGGACGATCGATGAGGTGGCGGATTCCGTCCCTCGCGCCTTCGGCGATCGCCGCCAGGCGGCTCGTCCGGGAGTGCGAGGGCTTTCTGAAGGGCGAGGCGACCGGGGAGCTCTTCGGCGCCGCGCGTCCGGCGTGGGCATGCCTGCATCCGGTCGCCCATGGCGACCTGCGGCTGCTCGGGCGCCTCATGAGGCGGCAGCGCCAGGTGGCTCTTCTCGGCAGGCCCGAGCTCGACTGGTCGCTCGTCCGCCGGCGCCTCGCCGGCGATCTCCTGAGCGCTGCACGCGGGAACACCAGCCTGCTCAAGCGGATCCAGCGCAAGGCGCTCGTCCCCCTCGAGCTCTCGCTGCTCGAGCCGGCAACGGCCCCCTTGGATGCCGAGTCGCTCTACAGGCTGGCGCGCGCCGCGCTGGTCTCGGCGCTGCGCGACAGCGCCGGAAGCGGAGCCTGAGCACCGCCGCCGGCCTCGGTCGGCGGCGCAGGCGACACGAGCGCCGGCCTCGGTCGGCGGCGCAGGCGACACGAGCGCCGGCCTCAGTCGGCGGCGGTGAGCACGACCTTGAGGGCCCCGCTGCGCTCGGCGTCGGCGAAGGTCTCGTAGGCAGCCTCGATCTCTTCGCGCACGTACCGGTGGGTGACGAGCCCCTGGACGTCGAGCTGGCGGCTGCGGACGAGCTCGACGAGCGTCGGTATCGACGAGGTGTCGACGAGCCCGGTCGTGATGGTCACGTCCCTCGGCCAGATGCGCTCGAGGTGCAGCGTCGCCGGGACGGCGTGCGAGCCGATGCTTGCCACCCGACCACCGGGGCGCACGAGCTCGACGGCGGCCTCGAAGGCCGGGGCGACGCCCGCTGCCTCGATCGCGACGTCAGCCCCGAGGCCCCCGCTGACCGACCGCACCACGCCGAGGACGTCCTCCCGAGCCGGGTCGACGACGACGTCGGCGCCGAAGTGCTTGGCGGCGTCGCGCCGCGTGGCCGAGAGCTCCACGGCGATGACCCGGCTCGGCGCGAACAGCCTGGAGCACGCCACGGCTGCGAGCCCGACCGGTCCGGCGCCGACCACCACGACGACGTCGTCGT
>JAKAOD010000349.1 GCA_021823365.1 Actinomycetes bacterium
GCCGGTGGAGCACCACCACGTCGCCGGGCACCACGCGCCGGAGGTCTCGTGCCGCAGAGAGCCGGCGAGCCGGGCCGGCGGCCGTCCCCGGGGCGACGCCCTCGCCGACGAATTGCTCACCGTAGACGTCGATCACGCGCTGGACCAGCGCCTGCCACCGCAGCGTGCGGTGCCGGTGCCGATGCCAGTCGCCGACGACGGGCCGGGCGAGGAGCTCGCCGACCTCCTCCACCGAGAGGCTCCAGAGCTGCTCGGGATGTGCGAGGGCGCCGCTCGCGACGAGGATCTCGCCGATCTCTGCCAGTCTCGAGAGGACGTCGGCCGCCGCGCCCGTGTCGACGGGGCACAACTCGCCGAGCACCTCGAGCGCCCCCGCTGCCACTCGCTCGAGAATCTGCGACGCCGCCGCGTCCGCTTCGGCGTCCTCGGCACCCACTGCGGTGACGACCAAGGCTCGAGCGTCACGGACGGCCGCTTGGAGCGCGTCCGGCGGAGCGAGCCCGCCTCGAGCCTGGGGCTCGAGCTCGGCGTGCTCCGTGGCGCGGTCTGCAGCCTGCTCCTCGGCGTGCTCCGCAGCCATGTTGGGGGCCTCTCCGGCGCGTGACGCGGCAGAGCCCATGCCGAGCAGCCACGGCAGCACGAGCTGGTCGCCGAGAGGGCCGCCGTAGCGGATGGCGTACCGGGCGACGGTGACGGCGCCCGGGACTCGGACCGAGGCGTCGTCGACCTCCCTCCCCAGTGCCTCGCTCCCCGACGCGACGACCGGCCGCGCGACGCCCGGCCGCGCGACGCCCGGCCGCGCGTCGCCCGGCCACACGACGCCGGCGCCTGAGCGATCGACCACGGCTGGGCGCGCTTGAAGGAGCACCGGGCTCCCGTCGACCACAGCCCACTCGATCGCAGCCGGATCTCCGGCGCACGCGCGGCGTGCCAGTTCTGCGACGGCGCGGAGCCACTCCGGAGGCATCGGGCGGTCGGGGCGCCGGTTCCGGATGGCCGCCGCGTCCCCCACCGCCGGTCCCGACACCTGCTCGCCGGCTACGGTCGCACGCCAACCCTCGCTCCACCCCGCCATGAGCGGCGCCGGAGGGCCCCACACCGCTACGATCTCGACCGGCGAGTCTGCTCCCTCGGGGCCGGGTGCATAGGTGGCGGTTCCCGACGCCTGTGGATCGACCATCGGCTGGACGAGGACGGCCGGGCACACGTCGGGCGGCGCCGACCCGGTCCGCTCGCACAGCGCGAGCACCGCCGGCGTGAGGGTGGAGGCCCAGCACCCCGCCACCGCGATGGCCAGCTCGCCCGGTCCGACGTCCAGGTACGACGAGAAGGCGCCCGACCACACCGGATCGTCCTCCACGCAGGAGCTCGAGCGCGCCACGAGCGACGGGCCGAGGCGCGCAGCCCAACGCAGGGCTGACGACAGGTCCACGAGCGCCGCCACCTTCTCCATCAGCGCGAGGGACGCCGCGTGCGGCCCGCGCGACGCGACCTCGGGCAGCAGCGAGGCCACCATCGAGCGGCCGGGACCGGCCGGGACCACGAAGCCGGGCAGGACGGGCAGACCTCGCCGGCGGGCGTCCGCCAGTCTCGCAGCCTTCGCGCCGACGCTCGCGATGCTCACCGACCCGTCGTCGAGCGCGATCGGCTCGGGGCTGAGCTCAGCCGCGCCCACGAGCACCGTCGCCGCAGGGCAGGGTCGTCGCCGCAGCCAGGATCAGGGGAGGGGCCGGACCGGATAGTCGACAGGCTCGCCCGCCATCTGCTTCACGATCTGGGTCGCCGCCTTCCGCTGCGACTCGTGGATGGCCGCCTCGGAGTAGTACCCGACGTGCGGGGTGGCGAGAAGGCCGGGCACCCCGTGCAGCAGCGCGGCGTCGGGCGGCTCGACCTCGAACACGTCGAGCCCCGCCCCGCCGATGCGGCCTTCGCTGAGCGCGGCGACGAGGTCGCCGAGGCGTACGAGCGGTCCGCGCGACGTGTTGACCAAGATGGCGTGCGGCTGCATCATCGCCAGCTGCTCGGCCCCGATCAGCCCCCGGGTCTTCTCGGTGAGCGGGCAGTGCAGCGACACGACGTCGCTTCGGCGCAGCAACGCCGGGAGGTCGACGAGCTCCACCTCTTCGGGCGCTGGCCCTTGGAGGTACGGGTCGTGGGCGACGATGCGCATCCCGAGCGCAGCGGCGCCGTTCGCCAGATGCCGGGCGATCCGGCCGTAGCCGACGAGACCGAGCGTGACCTCCGAGGGGCGGAGCATCGGTCGAAGGCCTGCGACGCCCCATCCCCCGGCGAGGACCTGGGCGTGGCCGGCCGGCAGGCGCCTGAGGAGCGCGAGCATCATCGCGAGCGCGTGGGTGCCGACCTCCTCTACGCAGTAGTCGGGCACGTTGGTGACGACGATGCCGCGCTCGAGGGCGGCGGCGACGTCGACGTTGTCCACCCCGATCCCGTATCGGGCGATGATCCGGCAGCGACCGAGACGCTCGATGTCCGCACGAGCAAGCGGGAAGTACGTCGTGAGGACTGCGTCGGCCTCGGCAGCCGCCGCGAGCACCGCCTCGCGTTCGCCGCTCGCCACCTCCAACGTGCCACCGGCCGTCGCGAAGATCTCCTCCTCGATGGCGGTGTCCGGGAAGACCTGGTCGGTGAGCACGACCTTGAACCCGTCCATCACTCCTCCTTCTCGCGCTGCTCGCGAAAGTTCACGGTTCGAAGACCACCTTCAGGCGGCCCGAGCCGCCATGCCAACCGGCCAGCACCTCGGGCGCCTTCGACAGCGGGAGCCGCTCGCTGACCAGCGAACGCCCGGTCACTTGCCCGGAGGCGACCAGCGCGACCGCGTCGTCGTAGTCGCGCCCGCGGGCTGCCCGGGGGTTCAAGAGGCGAAGCTCCTTGCGGTACAGCTCGTAGAAGTCGAGCGCGTGGCGTCCACCGACGACGGTCCCGAAGACCATCACCGTGGCGCCGAGCCCGGCAAGATCCAGCGCGAGATCGACCGTCGGGCCCGTGCCCGCCGCTTCGATCACCACCTGGGCGCCTGCGCCGCCGGTCAGCTCCGCCACCGCCGCAGGCGCCTCTTCGGGCGTGCACGTCGCGGTCGCGCCCAGCGACGCCGCGAGCTCGCGCTTGGAGGCGGAACGCCCCACTCCGAGCACGCTGGCGGCCCCGCGAGCACGCAGCAGCTGCACGTGCAGCAGGCCGGCGACGCCGAGCCCCACGACCACGGCGTGGTCCACGGGGAGCACCTGCACCTGCCACTGGGCGTGGACGCAGGTTCCGAGGACCTGGAGGAGCGCGGCGGCGTCGTCGTCGACGCCGTCGGGCACCAGGTGGAGGCGATCTGGGGGAACGGCGATCAGCTCAGCCATGCCCCCGTCCACCTCGCGGCCCATGAGGCCGCCGTTCGGGCAGAGGTGCTCCTGTCCGCGGCGACAGGTCGCGCAGCGACCGCACGACACGCTCGGATCGACGAGGACGCGGGCACCGGATCGAAGGTGGCCGGAGCCTGCGTCGGCTCCGGCCACGTCGCCGGCTTCGAGCACCCGCCCAACGAGCTCGTGGCCGATGACTCGAGGCAACGACACCGGCGTGGTGCCGTCGAAGACCTTGCGGTCCGTGCCGCAGACGCCGGCCTGGTCGACGTGCACCAGCACGGAGCCGGAGGGCCGGGGCAGGTCGCGCACCACGAGCCGCCCTGGCTCCTCGAGCACTGCGGCGCGCATCGCGGTCCCCTTGGTGCCCGCTCGATCAGACTACGGCGGGTGCGGAGCGGCCGTCGATGCCGAAGAGCCGAGCCGGGTTGGTGGTCCCGACCGCGATCACCTGCTCGTCCTCGAGCGCCTCCGCCAGCGCTTCCATCGGCCTGTCCTCGGACATGTCGAACGGCATGTCGGTGCCGAGCACGACGCGATCGACGCCCACCCGTTCAACCAGGTAACGCAGGGCCGCCGCGTCGTGCGTGATCGTGTCGAAGTACAACTGGTCGAAGGCGTCCCACACGTCGCCGGCGGAGATGGAGATCTCCGGACGGACCGTGCAGGCGTGCGCGAGCCGGCCCGCCTGGTAGGGGACGTAGCCGCCGCCGTGGAGGAGGACCAATCTCACGCCGCGGTGCCGAGCGAGCACGCCGGCGCAGATCAGCCGCTCGACCATGACCGTGG
>JAKAOD010000350.1 GCA_021823365.1 Actinomycetes bacterium
CGATCTCGGGTGGTCGCTCTCTGACATGGTTGGTACGTTACAGTACGAATCATGAATGCGCTAGCACGTTATGTGCTCCACGGGAGCAGCGCCCGTGAGGTCGCCGAGAACGTCGAGCAAGCCTTGCGCTCCGGCCGGCTGGTGCCGGGCGACCGCCTCCCCGCGGTTCGCTCCCTCGCCAGCGAGCTCGGGATCAGCCCGGCGACGGTCGCCGCCGCCTACGGCGCTCTTCGCAGGCGCGGCATCGCCGCCGGCGCCGGGCGAGGCGGGACGCGTATCCGGGTCCGGCCGCCGGTCGGCCCATCGGCCGCCCCGGCGCTCCCGCCGGGCGTGCGCGACCTGCGAAGCGGCGCACCCGATCCGGACCTCCTGCCCCGCGACCTCCCGTTCCCGACCGCCAACCCTGCGCGTCTGTACGGCGAGCCGGCGCTCTCGCCACGGTTGGCCCGGATCGCCGCCGCGCACCTCTCGGCCGACGGCGTCGACGCGACGCACCTCGCCGCGGTTGGCGGTGCCCTCGATGGCGTCGAGCGGGTGCTCGCCTCGTGGATGCGGCTCGGCGACCGCGTGCTGGTGGAGGACCCTTGCTACGGCGCCGTCCTCGACCTGCTGGCAGCGATGGGCCTCGACCCCGAGCCGGTGCCCGTCGACGACTACGGGATGTCGCCTGATCACCTGCAGAAGGCGCTCGGGCGAGGGGCGCGAGCGATCGTCGTCACGCCGCGGGCGCAGAACCCGAGTGGCGCCGCGTTCGACGAGCAGCGCGCCGAGGAGCTCGTGCATCTCCTCGGCGACCACCGCGACCTCCTCCTGATCGAGGACGACCACGCAGGGCCCGTCGCAGGCGCGCCGCTGCACACGTTGGCCGGGGTGACCGAGCGGTGGGCTGCGGTCCGGTCCGTGTCGAAGTGGCTCGGTCCGGACCTCCGCGTCGCGGTCCTCGCCGGGGACGAGGCGACCGTTGCGAGGCTCGAGGGCCGGCAGGCTGCGGGGACGGGGTGGGTGAGCTACGTCCTCCAGGACACGGTGGCCGCGCTCTGGGAAGACCCCTCGACGTCGTCGCTGCTCGAGCGGGCGAACGCGACCTACGCGCGCCGGCGCGCCGGCCTCGTGGAGAGCCTCGCCGCCCGCGGCCGGCGCGTCCCGGGCCGCTCGGGGCTCACGACGTGGGTGCCCGTCGACGACGAGCCGGGCGTGGTAGCCGGGCTGCTCGCGAAGGGCTGGGCGGTCGCCCAGGGCGCACGCTTTCGCGTCGCTGCGCCGCCGGCGATCCGCGTCGCCCACGCGACGCTCGAGCCTTCCGAGGCAGAGCTCCTCGTGCGTGACCTCGTCGAGGTCGAGTGCCGCCCGAGGGTGCGCACCGATTGAGTCGCCGCCCGACTCGCCGACCGACTCGGCATCTCGTGCTCGTGACCTGACGGCCGCCGGCGGTGACCACGCCTCCGTCCGGGCGATGGCGAGCCCCGCATGCGCTGCCGCGACGGAGAGGTCCCGGTCACCCGGCACGGAGACGAGGCCGCTCCGGTCGATGAGGGTCGCCGCCGCGAGGTGGATCGAGGTGGATCGAGTCGTAACCGCGAAGCGCGCGCTCCTCGAGCGTCACGATCCTCGCCGTCGATCGGCCGTGGTCGGTGACGATGACCTCGCGGCCGGCTCGCGCCTGCTCCTGGTAGTGACCCAGGCTCTCTCGGAGCTCACGTATGCTGGCTCTCTCCTGCCCTTCCCGTCGTCGCCATCTCTGGATCGGCTATGGCCACGATCGAATCGACGGCGAGCAGATCTCGAGGGACCGAGCCGCGGCGGGCGCCTGTCAGCCGACCACGGTGACGAGGGTGCCGTACGCGAGATAGGGCCAGACGCGCGCCGCGTCGGCGAGCGGGAGCTCTATGCAGCCGAGGCTCTGAGGAATGCCGTAGCCCGCCCTCGGCATGTAGTGCACGGCGTCGTTGCCGTGGAAGTAGGCGATGTACTGGACGAGATCGGCGTAGTGCGTCCCGTCAGGGTTCGTCCCCCGCATGACCTGGCGGCGGAGGCGTGTGTACACGGGGAAGGTCCCGTCCGGCGTCGGCGAGCCGGCGATGCCGGTGTTCGCCCGGCTGCGCAGCAGCAGGCGACCGTCGTGGTACGCCGAGAGCGTCTCCGGCGGCGTCTTGTCGGCGAGCGCGTAGTCGTAGCCGCCGGTGTTGACGTCGTGCTGCGCCCATGCCTGCAAGAGCGCGGCCCAGGTCTCGGGCCCGACGGCGCCGTCCGGGGCGATGCCGTGGTCGGCCTGGAACGACATCACGAGGCCCTTCGTGAACACGTCGAACGTTCCGGGGTGCCACATCGCGAGCAGGCGTGCGGGCCAGCCCTTCTCGCGCCAGGTGAACGACCCGCCCGGTGGGTGGTACAGGGCCGCGAGCTGCGCCGAGGTGTCGGTCGGCGGGATCTCCGCAGGCGAGGGCCGGAAGGCGAGCGGTGAGTAGTCGAGCAGCGAGAGAAGCTGCTGCAACCGGAGGACCGAGCCGTCCTCGATGCGGAACCGGTCGACCACGCTCTGATCGAGGGTCGCCCCGTCCTGGGCGTGCACGCCGCTTCGGCCGCCAGGCACGGTGACCGACACCTGGCTGAGCGGCACGAAGGGCGCGCTCGGCGTGAAGGTGAGGCTGTCGCCGACGACCTGCCAGGCGCCCGGGGTCGACGGTGCGACGCTCGGCACGGCGGAGCCGGCTGCCGGCGCCGCCGAGAAGGTCACGGTGATCCTCGACGTGGCGGGGACGGCTGTGGACCCGTCGGCGGGCGCGATGCTGGTCACGACGAGGGCTGGCCGAGCGGTCGTCGCGGCCGTGCCGGACCGGGACGCCCCGGACCTGGCTGAGCGTGACGCGGCTGAGCCTGACTGCGTGGCCGCCGACCCGGTCGGAGGGCTCTTGGCCGAGCTGCGTGCGCTCGATCCCAGGCTCGGCGTCGCGTTCGGCGTGCCGCCGGACCGGGTGCTCGACCCGGCGATCGACCCGGCGGAGGAGCGGCGGCCGACGGAGCTGCGGCCGCTGACGGCGCGCGACCCGTCCGTCGAGCCCGGTGCCGGGCGTGCCGGGCGTCCCGAAGCGCCGGGACCGGTCGAGCCGTGCGCCGTCAGCCGCCCGGCGACGAGCCCGGCCCCGCCTCCGGCAAGCAGCGCCAGCAGGACCGAGAGGGTGAGCACGGCCGGGGAGATGCCGCGCTGTGACTCGTGCTTCGTCACGCCATCCTCCGCTCAGCGACTGGCACCCATCATCGCAGCGGGGTGTGACGCGTCGATCGCGGCCGATCCGCGCAGCGGCGCCCCGCCGTCCCGCAACGAGCCTGTGGACAGGAGGTCGCGCGCCCGGTAGGTTGCCGGCGCTTGGCGCCCAACCGACCTACCCACGCCGCAGCGGCACGCGCCCTCGCCGACCGGGACGCCGTGATCGCAGGACTCGTCGCCCGAGCCGGGCCGCCTGCACTGCGCCGGAGCAGCGACAGCCACTTCGCGTCGCTGGTACGTGCTGTCGTGTACCAGCAGCTTGCAGGTGCCGCGGCGGCAGCCATTCACGGGCGCCTCGTGGCGGCGCTGGGTGCCGAGGTCGTGCCGGAGCGGCTCCTCGCGCTCCCCGACGCCGAGCTGCGCGCGGCGGGACTTTCCAAGAACAAGACCGCGTCCTTGCGCGATCTCGCTGCCAAGGTTCTCGAGGGCGCGATCGTCCTCGATCCACGGCGCCTCGCGCGCGAGGGGGACGAGGAGGTCGTCGCAAGGCTGAGCTCGGTGCGCGGCATCGGGCGCTGGACGGCGCAGATGTTCCTGATGTTCCAGCTGCGCCGCCTCGACGTGTGGCCGGCCGGGGACCTCGGCGTGCGGCGAGGCTACGGCCTTGCGTACGGGGTCGCGACGCCGACGGAGAGGGAGCTCGTGGACCTTGGCGACGCATTCGCGCCGTACCGGTCCGTCGCGGCCTGGTACTGCTGGCGAGCTTGCGAGCTGCTCGCCGGGGCGGCCGAGAGCGCCGTCACCCGTTGACCCGTTCGGGCAACGGGTAGACGTCGCCCCCCTCCCCGTCCCCCACGCCCTCCCCCTCCCCCCCGCCCTCGCAGTCGCAGCCGCCGTTGCCCTCGCAGTCGCCGTCCCCACCAGCCCGCGCCCCCGCCGGCCCCCCCCCCC
>JAKAOD010000351.1 GCA_021823365.1 Actinomycetes bacterium
TGTTCCTCGACACCGACGACAAGACCGAGGAAGACGTCTGCCGGCGGGTCCGTGCGCTCTTCCACACTCGCGGCAGGCCAGATGAGGTGATGCGTTACCCGGCGCCCGGGCACCCCTCCAAGGAGGTCTGGCGCGCGTGGTGGGACTAAGCACGGGACCGCTCTCGGCGCCGTCCTCATAGCTCTCGAGGGGCCGGACGGGCCGGCCCCGAGGAGGTGCCGATCATGCGCAGCGTCCTCCCCGAGGCTCCGAGCCAGAGCAAGGCCGCCGATACCGCCCAGCGCCGTGCGGTCCTCGCCATCGCCGACACGCTGCTCGCCGCCATCGACGAGCTGCTCGCCGAGCCGGTGCCAGAGCCGGTCCCGAGCCCCAGGTGAGGTGACGACGATGCGCTCGCCCTACGCCCCCTCCTGGGGCTGTCCGCTGCCCCTCCTCCGAAAGATGCCGAGCGGGGAGCCTACGGTCATCTGTTGCAACGCCGAGCTTTTCATCCAGCGGTGCTCATCGGTGTCGATCGACGACCACGAGGACACCGTCGAGCCCTGGAGCGTGCAGTGCGCCAACGGCCACGTTCTCATCGTCCCCGAGGAGGACGAGGACGGTGGGTCTATGCCGTACGACGACCTCGTCGTGCGACAGGCGCTCGCGAGGATCGCCCCCTACCGACGCATCCTCCGGACGATCGCTTAGCCGGTGATCGAGCCGATCCCAGAGCCGGTGCACAGGTAGGTCATGGCCGAGAGCATCTTCTTCACCGCCGACACGCACTTCGGCCACGAGCGCCTGCTCACCCTCGGCCGCGGCCGTCCGTTCTCCTCAGCGGAGGAGATGACCGAGACGCTCGTCGAGGCATGGAACGAGCGTGTCGGGCGCAATGACCGGATCTACCACCTCGGGGACCTTTCTTTCTTGAACCGGGAGCGCACCGAGCAGGTCCTCTCCCGCTTGAACGGCCAGATCCACGTCGTCCGGGGCAACCATGACCGGTCGCTCGACAGTCTTCAACGTCGGTTCGCGAGCTACCAGCAGTACAAGGAGATCAAGGTCGGCACGCAGCGGCTCGTCCTCTTTCACTTCCCGATCCTCTCCTGGCACCACGTGAACCGCGGTGCCTGGCACCTGCACGGTCACTGCCACGGCAACCTGGCGGAGGACCCGACCATCCCCCGGATGGACGTCGGTGTGGATTGCACCGGCTTCGCCCCGATCGCTTTCGACGAGGTGGCAAAGCGCCTCTCGGGGCGGGAGTGGACGCCGATCGACCACCTCCGGTCGGGATCGTCCGAGCCGCCGTCCTCGATCTTGGGCGAGTAGATGGGAACAGGAGGTCCGACGATGCTGCCGTCCTACGCTGACATCCGGGCGCTCACCGATGCCACACCGACCTGGTTCGGCCAACACGGCGTGCCGCGCTACGCCCCGTTCCACCCGAGCCTGCTCGGCGTCTACGACCGCTACGCCGTGTTGGCCGAGATCGAGTGCCAGTCCTGCGGGAAGCGCCTGTTCATCGGAGAGGGTCGACCGAAGCACGTCATCCACCTCGTGCACGGCGAGGCAGAGATCCTCAAGCAGAGCCTCGAGGATCTCGCTCGGAACTTCGTCTTCGGCGACCCGCCACGGCACGACTGCCCAGGCGCGGGCGAGACGATGGGCTGCATCGAGCGCCGCATCGTCGAGGTGTGGGAGCGAGAGAACTTCGAGTGGGTACGGCATCCCGAGCACGAGATCGGGTTGGACTGATGAAGGCCAACGACATCAACGTAGGACGGCTACGGGACGAAGACGTCCGCTTGCGAGAGCTGCTGACAGAGTTGGTGGACGCGTCGCAAGGCGCGTACGACCTGCTCCCCGGGGTTGCGTACGTTCCGCTGGACTTGGCCCTCGAACGAGCCCGCGCCGCCCTGGTAGACAGGGAGGGTCGGCCTTCAACCGCAGGCTTGCCGGGCGCCGACCCAGCGATCCGGTATGACGTCGCCAGCACGGGCCTGGACGCTGCCGTCGTCACGACCGCGGGCTACGGCTCGGACCGGATCGCCCACCTGCGTCGTGGCGAGGAGTGCTCGCCTGAGGCGTGGGCAGCCTTCAAGCGTTGGCTGGCGGATCGGGCGGACCCGGCGGCCGTCCTCGTCGACATGGCCGCCACGCTGCCGAACGGGCACCACGAGAAGCCCGGCATCTTGCGGGCGATCGAGATGCTGCGCTCCGAGCTGGGCGGTGCGTCGTGAGCGACACGACCTCGTCTCGAGCACAGGCCGATTGCGCCGACTGCCGGGCGGCGAACCGCTGCCTGCACCTGGACGAGCCCTGCCCCAACGCGGAACGCCACGGGCCAGAGCGATGTGCCGTTTGCGGTGGGCTGAATCCCGGAGACCAGAGCCACGCGAGGTGCCAGTGATGCCAAGCCCCCGCTCCAAGGCCACCATGAGCAAAGACGGCGTGCCGCGGATCAGCTTGCGTGTCGAGGCCCGGCTCAGCCTGGAACACATGGCACTCGCTATCGCCCTCGCGTCCTACGAGGACGCCGACACCATCGCCACCGCTGGGCGGGATCGCCTCCTGCGTTGGGCACGAGACGGTGTCCGCCAACTCGGCCTCGACCACCTCCGGATGGGTGACGCCGATGGCTACGAGGACGAGATCGCCGCCGCCCGGAGGCGGCTCGTCGAGGTTGGGATCTTCGCCGATGGCTGACGCTGCTGTCGATTCGCTTCTGAGCGAGCTCCGAGCCTTTCGGGCCGATTGGATCGAACAGGCCAATTGCCGCGGCGTCGATCCGGAGCTGTTCTTCCCAGCACGGGGCGAGTCCGTCAAGAAGGCAAGAGCGGTTTGCAAGGGCTGTGTTGTCCGTGGCAAGTGCCTGGACTACGCCCTCGTGCACGGCGAGAAGTACGGCATCTGGGGCGGGACGACTGAGAAAGAGCGGCGGCGCCTCCGACGATCGGTACGCCAGAGAGCAGCGTAAGCGTTGATGCTCGAGGTCCTCTCGCCGCCCTACGACGTGGTCCTCGCCGATCCCCCTTGGTCGTACTACGGAGCCCCTGACAAATGGGGCGCCGCGGCCAAGTTCTACCCGACCATGGCGACCGAAGAGATCGCCGACCTCCCGGTCCGGGACCTGCTCGCAGATCGTGCGGTCGTGTTCGTTTGGACGACCTCGGCGAAGCTGCCGGATGCCCTCGAGCTGTTGTCGGCCTGGAAGCTCGCCTACCGCGGCGTCGCGTTCGTCTGGGTGAAGACGACCAAGGGTGGCGTGCCGATCGGTGCCCAGGGCGTCCGGCCCTCGATCACGAAGCCCCTCACTGAGCTGGTCGTCGCCGGCAGCACGCTGGCCCGTGGCCGGCCGCTCCCGCTCAGCGACGAGGCCGTCTGCCAGACCATCTTCACGCCGAAGGCCGAGCACTCCCGCAAGCCGGATGCCGTCCAGGAACGCATCGAGGCCATGTACCCGATGGCTCGGAAACTCGAGCTGTTCGCCCGCCGGCGCCGGATGGGCTGGGATGCCTGGGGAGATGAAGTGGCGTAGGGGCCGCTCCCCCTGCCGCCCTCATACTTGATATGAGGACGCCGACCTTCCCCGCCAGCCCGATGATGCGAGCCCTCGCGGCCGCCGTGCGTGCGAATTGCCCCGTCCTCGTCTGGGGCCACCCCGGCGTCTGCAAGACCGCCAGCCTCGGCGCCTACGCCGATGCTTGGGGCTACCACTTCGAGCCGATCACCGGCGCGAACCGTGAGGCGACCGACTTCCTGGGGCTTCCGATCCAGACCGAGGACAACGAAGTCGTCTACGCGAAGCTCGCCTGGGTCTCTCGCCTCGTCGCGGCCGACAAGGCGCTGCTGTTCCTCGACGAGCTGACGACGGTGCCCCCCTCGGTCCAGAAGGCGATGCTGCGGATCCTCGAGGAGCGCCAGGTCGGCGAGACCTACCTGCCCGACACCGTCGCCATCGTCGCCGCGGCCAACCCGCCTTCGAGCGCCGTGGACGGCTACGACCTGCCGCCTGCGGTGGCGAACCGGCTCATGCACCTCGACTGGCACCTCGACACGGCCGAGTGGCTGGAGGGCCTCCTCACGGATTTCGCCTTCACCAAGGTGCCCGCTCTCGACGACGTGCTCGGCGAGATCGGAAGAGCGTCG
>JAKAOD010000352.1 GCA_021823365.1 Actinomycetes bacterium
GCCGCCTCGACGCCCGCGCCGACACCTGCCTCGACGCCCGCGCCGACACCTGCCTCGACGCCTGCGGCGGGGAGGGAGCCTCGTGCGCGACGGGCGGAGCGGCGGCGCGCGACGAAGGAGACCGTCGTCGAGGTCGCGCTCGACGTCGACGGCTCGGGTCGCGCCGAGGTGACGACGGGGCTCCCGTTCTTCGACCACATGCTCGCGCAGCTCGCGGCGCACGGCGGCCTCGATCTCACGGTGCACGCGGACGGCGATCTCGACGTCGACGCGCACCACACCGTCGAAGACGTCGGCATCGTGCTCGGCGGATGCCTGGCAGAGGCGCTCGGCGACAAGGCGGGGGTGCGGCGGTTCGCGTCGGTCCTGCTGCCGCTGGACGAGGCGCTCGTGGAGGTGGCGCTCGACCTGTCCGGACGCTCGTTCCTCGCCTACGACGTGCCGTTCGCGCCCGACACGCCGGGCCTCGGGTCGCCGCCGTTCGACCCGCAGCTCGCCGAGGAATTCCTCCGCGCGGCGACCGCTGCGGCGGGCATCACCCTCCACGTCAACCGGCGTGCGGGGCGCAACACCCACCACGTGGTGGAAGCGGTGTTCAAGGGCGTGGCCCGCGCGCTTCGCGACGCGGTCAGGATGGAGGGCGGCAGCGTGCCGTCCACCAAGGGCACCCTCTGAGCGGTCCTGCGTGAGCGCCGCCGCAGAGACCATCGCGGTCCTCGACTACGGCATCGGCAACCTCCGGTCGGCCGAGCGGGCGCTCGCGCACGTCGGCGCGGCGGCCCGCCTCGTCACGGACCCTGCCCACGTGAAGGGTGCCGCCGGCGTGGTCCTTCCGGGCGTCGGCGCCTTCGGCCCGTGCGCCGACGCGCTCGCGCGCACGGGGCTCGGCAAAGCGGCGCGCGCCGCGATCGACGCAGGCGTGCCGTTCTTGGGGATCTGCGTGGGGTTCCAGCTGCTCTACGAAGGATCCGAGGAAGCTCCGGGCCGGGCCGGGCTCGGGGTGCTCGAAGGGACGATCCGCCGCCTGCCCGCCTCGGTGAAGGTGCCTCAGATGCAGTGGAACGCGCTGGAGCGCGTCCGCCCCTCGGGGCTGCTCGACGGCGTCGGCGAGCAGCCGTGGGTCTACTTCGTCCACTCCTACGCGCCCGAGGTGGGCCCCGAGACGGTGGCGACGTGCGAGTACGGCGGGACCGCCGCAGCCGCGGCGGAGGAGGGTGCGGTCTGGGGCACCCAGTTCCACCCCGAGAAGTCGGGCGCCACGGGTCTCGCGATCCTCGCGAACTTCGTCGCGCGCTGCGCGCCGTGATGGAGCTGTACGCCGCGGTCGACGTCATGGACGGCCGTGCGGTACGGCTCGTGAAGGGTGAGCTCGACGCCCCTCGGATCTTCGGGGACCCGCTCGAGGTCGCCGGGAGGTTCCTCGAGGCGGGAGCCCCGTGGCTCCACGTGGTCGACCTCGACGCCGCGCGCACCGGAGGGCCCGCGAACCGCGCGGTGGTGCTGTCGCTCGCAGAGGTCGCCCACCGGGCCGGGGCGCGCGTCGAGGTCGGCGGCGGGCTGCGGGACACAGAGGACGTCGACGCGTTGCTCTCGGCGCGTGTCGATCGGGTGGTGCTCGGCACCGCGGCGATCGAGGACCCCGACCTCGCGGCAGCCTGCGCCGTTCGTCATCCTGGCCGGGTCGCCGTCGGGTTCGACTACCGACGCGGCGAGAAGGGCGCGCCCGAGCTGGCCGTGCGCGGCTGGACCGAGCGGGCCGCGGCCGACCCCGCCGGGCTGCTCGCCGCATGGGCGAAGGTGCCGCTCGCGGCGTTGGTGGTGACGGCGATCGACCGCGACGGGACGCGGGAGGGACCCGACACCGAAGGGCTCTCCTGGGTCCTCGACGCGACCGACCTCGACGTGGTCGCGTCCGGTGGCGTCGGTGGCGTGGGCCACGTCGCGGCGCTCGCGGCGCTCCGCTCGCAGGCGAAGGGGCGGTCCCTCTGTGGAGCGGTGGTCGGCCGGGCGCTCGTGGACGGCTCGATGGACGTGGGGGAGGCGGTCGCGGCGTGCGCAGCGTCCGGGTGATCCCCTGCCTCGACGTGACCGGCGGGCGCGTGGTGAAAGGCGTGCGCTTCGTCGACCTCGTCGACGCGGGCGATCCGGTGGAGCTCGCCGCGCGCTACGACGCCGAGGGCGCGGACGAGCTGACCTTCCTCGACATCACGGCCTCGTCCGACGGGCGCGACACGATGGTCTCGGTGGTCGCGCGCACCGCCGAGCAGGTCTTCATCCCCTTCACGGTCGGCGGCGGCGTGCGCGGGCGCGACGACGCGCGCCGCCTGCTTCGTGCCGGGGCGGACAAGGTGGCGGTGAACACGGCAGCCCTGGAGCGTCCCGAGCTGGTCACCGAGCTCGCGGGTGAGTTCGGCGCGCAGTGCGTCGTCGTCGCCATCGACGCGCGGCGCCGGAGTGATGGGGCGCCCGCCGGCTGGGAGGTGTGCACGCACGGCGGGCGCAGGCCCACGGGATCCGACGCGCTGGCGTGGGCGGCGCGCGCAGCCGAGCTCGGTGCGGGCGAGATCCTCCTCACGTCAATGGACCGGGACGGCACCCGCGACGGCTACGACCTCGAGCTCACGCGCCGGGTCGCAGAGACGGTCGGGGTGCCCGTCGTCGCGTCGGGCGGGGTCGGGACGCTCGCCCACCTGGCGGACGGGGCGGCGGCCGGAGCCGACGCGCTGCTCGCCGCGTCGATCTTCCACCGCCGGGAGCACACGGTCGCCGAGGCGAAGGCGTACCTCGCCTCGCGCGGCGTGGTGGTGCGGCCCGTCTGACCGCCGGCCGAGGGGACGGTCAGATCGACCTGCGGCCCGACGACGCCACGACGACGTCGAGCGGGACGATGCGGGGCACCCTCACCAAGATCGAGGCGGCGGCGCCCGAGCTCGTGAAGAGGAGCGCGTCGTAGAGGTGGCCGAGGACGACGTGGCTCTGGAGGCCCGCCGCCACCCGCGTGGGTGCCCACGACAGGACCTTCGTGGAGACGACCGGCCCCGCGGTCGTGGCGCTGTAGCCGATGAGCGAGGCCGTCCCGGGCGAACCCAGGAGCCGACCGGCGACGAGCAGCCTCGCGTACGGCATGGGCGGGCTCACGATCGGGCTGAAGGCGACGGCGGCGCTGGAGATCGTGGGCACCTGGGCCGGTGAGGTGATCGAGGCGGGCGCGATCTCCCAGGTGCCGTAGGTGCACTGGGCACCTTGCAGGCCGTCGTGCAAGAAGTACTGCCCGTCGTAGCCGAAGACGTTGACGGTCGAGCCGTTCAGGCACGCAAAGGGGGAGCGGGCCAGGTTGACGTGCAACGTGGCCTGGCCCACGACCGAGGCGCCGAGGTCCTCCAAGGTGAGGTTCACGAGGTGGATGAGGTCGTAGGTCGCTCCCACGGACACACCGGAGACGGAAGAGGCGGTGACGGTGGCCGTGTAGGCCCACCCGGGCAGCGAGAGACCGGGGCGGCGGGCGAGGATGGTCCCGTCCGCGCCGACGGCGAGGCACAGCAGCGGCGGGTGGGGAGTGGCGGGGCAGGTGACGCCGAGCAGATCGGCGCTCGTGGGGGACACCTCCTTCACCCAGGTCTTCCCCCCGTCGTCGGTGCGCAGGATCGTGCCGTGGTCACCGACGGCCCAGGCGCGCCCGGTGGCGGGCGCGCCTCGCAGGACCGACACCCCCCGAAGTGGCGGCAGGCTTCCCTCGGGGGGAGAGGTCGCCGGCACCCATGTCGCGCCGCTGTCGAAGGTGAGGTAGATACGGCTGGCGGCGAGGGTGTCGTCGGTGCCGACGGTGATGCAGTGGCTGTGGCCCGCGGTCGACGGCGGGCCGCACGAGATCGACGTGAAGTAGCCCGCGCCGAGGGAGATCTGGTTCGCCCATGTATGACCCAGGTAGTCGAACTGGGCGTAGACGTTCCCGCCGCCGCCCACGGCGAAGTGCTCGTCACCGTTGCCGAACGCGACGCCGCGCAGGCAGGCGTTGGGGGGGCCTCCTGGGCCGCAGGTCGCGCCGGGCGGGCCGAGGATCGTGATGAGCTGCCAGGGGCTCGTCGCGCCGGCGAAGGTGAGCGCAGCCGC
>JAKAOD010000353.1 GCA_021823365.1 Actinomycetes bacterium
ATCTCGAGCCCCGGCCGCACCCGTCGCGCGCGGGCCGAGAGCAGGCGGCGACGCGCCGCCTCGACCTCCTCCGATCCTTGCCCGCCGGGGCCGGGGATCCGATGCAAGACGCTACGGCCACCCTCGAAGTTGCCCTCCGGCGTGACGCCGTAGAAGCGGGCGAGGAGGGCGGCGTCATCCGACCCGAGCGCCTCCTCGAGCTCCGCCGACGTCCAGGTGTAGAAGCGCCCCTCGGCGCCCTCGGAATCGGCGTCCTCCGAGGCGTAGAGCCCGCCGGAGGGGTGGCGCAGGTCCCGCAGCACGTAGCCGAGCGTCTCGTCGAGGACCTGCCGGAACCCCGCATGACCGGTGAGCTGCCAGGCGTGCAGGTAGACCCGGGCGAGGAGCGCCTGGTCGTAGAGCATCTTCTCGAAGTGGGGGATCTGCCAGGCGGCGTCGGTCGAGTACCGGGCGAAGCCGCCACCGAGGTGGTCGTAGATGCCCCCGGCGGCCATGTGCTCGAGCGACGAGACGGCCATCTCGAGCGCCCTCGGATGCCCGGCGACGTGCGCCCTGAGGAGGAGCTCGAGGATCGGTGCCTGGGGGAACTTCGGCGCGTCGCCGATCCCGCCGTGCTCGGCGTCGTACAGGGACTCGAGGCGGGCGAGCACCTCGTCGAGGAGCCGCCTGGCGTCAGGGCCGGTGCCCCGGCCGCTCGTCGCCGCGCCGCCCGCGGGCGGCAGAGGGCCGAGACGCGACGCCACCGCGGCGGTGAGCTCGTCTGCCTGGCCAAGGACCTCGTCTCTGCGGGACGACCACGCCTCGGCGACGGCCTCGGCGACGGCCCTGAACGCCGGCATGCCGTGGCGCGGCACCGGCGGGAAGTACGTCCCGCCGAAGAACGGCCTGCCGTCGGGGGTCGCGAACACCGTGAGCGGCCAGCCGCCGCGCCCGTCGTTCAGCGCCTGGACCGCCTCCATGTAGACGGCGTCCACGTCCGGCCGTTCCTCGCGGTCGACCTTGACGGCGACGAACCGCTCGTTGAGGAGGCGGGCGATCCCTGCGTCCTCGAACGACTCGTGCGCCATGACGTGGCACCAGTGGCAGGCGGAGTAGCCGATCGACACGAGAAGCGGCACGTCCCGGCGTCTCGCCTCCGCCTGAGCCTCGTCGCCCCAGGGGTGCCAGTCGACGGGGTTCTCGGCGTGCTGGCGGAGGTAGGGGCTGGTCTGGGCGGCGAGCCGGTTCACCTGAGCGACCTCCCGAGGACGGGAAGGCCGGCGAGGTCCTTGCGGCGCAGCTTCCCGAGGGGCGTGCGCGGCAGCGCGGCGACAAGTGCGAGCTCCTGCGGCGCCGCCCAGCGCCCGACGTCGGCCGACGCGAGCTCGCGCAGCTCCTCGAGGCTCGGCGCCGCGGCGGAAGAGCGCGGGACGACCCACGCGGCCACCCGCTCGCCCCACTCGGCGTCGGGCACGCCTGCCACTGCGACCTCGAGCACCCCGGCGTGCCGGCGCAACGCTGCCTCGACCTGCTCCGGCCAGACGTTCTCGCCGCCGGAGACGATCATCTCGTCCAGGCGGCCGTGCACGACGACGGCGCCGTCGTGTCCGATCTCCCCGCCGTCGCCGGTCGGGAGCCATCCGCCGTCGCGCTTGGGGTCCCGGCCGTCCCGGTAGGCGCGCAGCAGCATCGGCCCGCGCACCTCGATCTCGCCCGAGGCGTCGGTGCGGACCTCGACGCCGTCGAGGGGGATGCCGTCGTAGACGACGCCGCTCCCCGTCTCGGTCGAGCCGTAGGTGGTGACGACGTTCGCCGCCCTCTTCGCCGGCGGTGCGGAGCCGCCGAGGACGATCCACCGGAACACGCCCGCCGCCGCACCGAGGCGCTGGAGCGCCGTCGGGACGAGCGAGACGAGCGTCGCGCCCCGCCGGAGCGCCGCCTCGGCGACCGCCTCTTCGTCGAAGCCGGGGAGCACCTCGACGGGTGTCCCGGTGACGAGGGCCCGGGTGAGCACGCCGAGTCCACCGACGTGCGCCGTCGGGAGGCAGCAGCACCAGCGGTCGCCTGCCGGGTCGACGCCGAGACGAGCGCTCACCGCCCGCGCCGAGGACTCGACGGCGTCCAGGGTGAGCACGACCCCCTTGGGCGCTCCGGTCGTCCCGGACGTCGCGACGACGAGCGCGTCGCCGTCCTCGACGGGGAGCCCTCCCGGGATCGCCCGCTCCTCGCCGTCCGCCTCGACGACGGAGCCCGGTCGCACGGCGTCGAGCAGCTCCTCCCGGCGGTGGCGGGGGAGGCGCCCGTCGAGGGGGAAGGCCGCGTCGCCGCGCTCGACGACCCTTCGCAGCGCGTCGAGGAACGCCGGCCCCGCCGGCATGTCCAAGGCGACGAGGCGGGGCATCCGGGGTAGCCTAACGGCCGCCTCCGGGCGCACATCGGGGCGCGCCGGCCCCGCGAAGGCCGTGCGGGCAGACTGATCGCCGCCGATCCCGGCGCACGTGTCCGGCACCGGCCCGTGTCCGACCTGCGAAGGAGCAGCCCGGCGATGACCGAGAACCTGCCCCCACCGCCCGCTTGGCGCCGGAGCGGCGAGTACGACGACATCTCCTACGAGACGGCAGAGGGGATCGCCAAGATCACGATCTGCCGTCCCGAGGTCCGCAACGCCTTCCGGCCTCAGACGGTCCGCGAGCTGTCCGAGGCCTTCTCCGCCGCACGGGACGACCCCGAGGTCGGCGTCGTCGTCCTCACCGGTCAGGGCGAGCTCGCCTTCTGCTCCGGCGGCGACCAGCGCGTCCGGGGGGAGGACGGCTACCTCGGCGAGGACGACCTCGCCCGCTCCGGCGTCGGGCGGCTCAACGTCCTCGACCTCCAGGTGCAGATCCGCCGGTTGCCGAAGCCGGTCGTGGCGATGGTCGCCGGCTACGCGATCGGCGGTGGGCAGGTGCTCCAGCTCGTCTGCGACCTCACCGTCGCCGCCGAGAACGCGCGCTTCGGCCAGACCGGGCCGCGGGTCGGCAGCTTCGACGCCGGCTTCGGGGCGGGATTGCTCGCCCGGACGATCGGGACGAGGCGGGCGAAGGAGATCTGGTTTCTCTGCAGGCAGTACGACGCCCGGCGCGCGCTCGAGATGGGGCTCGTCAACGCCGTCGTCCCGCTCGAGCGCCTCGAGGCCGAGACCGTCGCGTGGTGCCGGGAGATGCTCGCCCTCTCGCCGATCGCCCTGCGGATGCTGAAGGCGGGGTTCAACGCCGCAGAGGACGGCCTCGCCGGGATCCAGCAGCTCGCCGGCGACGCGACGATGCTGTTCTACATGAGCGAGGAGGGGCAGGAGGGGAGGAACGCCTACCTCGACCGGCGCCCGCCGGACTTCTCCCGCTTCCCGAGGCGCCCGTGAGCGGTGACGCCCGGACGGCGGCGCTCCGGGACTGGGTCGCCGCGGCCCGGCCGCGCACGCTCCCCGCGGCCGTCGTCCCGGTCGCCGTCGGCGTGGCGGTCGCCCACGCGGCGGGACAGGTCTTCTGGTGGCGGGCCGCGCTCGCCCTCCTCGTGTCGCTCGCCATCCAGGTCGGGACCAACTACGCGAACGACTACTCCGACGGGATCCGGGGCACGGACGCCGCGCGGGTCGGGCCGACCCGGCTCGTGGCGAGCGGCCTCGCCGCCCCCGCCCGCGTGCGCCTCGCCGCGGTCACCGCCTTCGGCGTCGCCGCGGCGGCCGGGCTCGCCGTCGCCATCGCCACCTCGCCCTGGCTGCTCGCCGTCGGCGCCGCGTCGATCGCCGCCGGCTGGCTCTACACCGGCGGGCCGCGCCCCTACGGCTACCTCGGCCTCGGCGAGGCGTTCGTCTTCGTCTTCTTCGGGCTGGTCGCCGTCGTCGGCACCGTCTATGTCTCCTCCGGCAGGCTGCCGGTGCTCGGCTACGTCGCGGCGGAGTTCGTTCTTGACGCCCTCTTCTTCACCGTGCCGGGGGCGACGCTGCGCAACCTCGCGCTGCTGGTGCGGAGCCTGGTCGGTGGACTGTTCCTCGCGCTCTTCCTCTTCACGACGTTCTACCTCCCTCCGGCGGTACGCCGGACCGAGCGGCGCTACCACCGGCCCGGGGCGCGGGCGCGGTTCGTCGCCGT
>JAKAOD010000354.1 GCA_021823365.1 Actinomycetes bacterium
CTGCTCGGCCAGCCCCGTGACGTTCGTGAGGACCGGGCGGTCGAGCATTGCCGACAGGCGCCCCGCCACGTCGCGCCCGTCATAGGAGGCAGGGATGAGCACCGCGTCGGGCTGCTCGCCGTCCCTTATGAGGGCGGCGATCGCGCCGGCCACGGGCGCCCCCGGCAACCGGCCGCCGATGTCGCCGACGTCGTAGACGCGGGACGCGCCGTGCTCGCCCAGCGCCGCGGCGATCGAGGCGGTGCCCGGGCCCCAGGCGACGGCCTCCACCGCCGGAGCGAGCGTACGAGCCTTCGTGAGGAGCTCGAGGGTCAATGCCGTCGGCCCCTGCTCGCCCGTCTCCGCGAGCACCCAGACCCTGTCCATCTCAGATCACCTTCAGCTGCTCGAGGAAGGCGACGATGCGCGCGGCGCCGTCACCCTCGTCCATCACGATCTCGCCGCCCGCTCGCGCCTCGGCGTCCGCGACGTCGACGACCTCTTCACGCGCGCCCCGCACGCCCACGTCCGACGGGTCGATCCCGAGGTCCGCGAGGGAGAGCACGTCGATGGGCTTCGACTTCGCCGCCATGATCCCCTTGAACGACGGGTACCTCGGCTCGACGACCCCCGCGGTCACCGTCACGAGGGCGGGCAGCGGGCACGTCACCTCGTCGTACCCGGCCTCGGTCTGCCGCTCGACCTCGAGCGTCGTGCCGTCCGTGGACACGCCCTTGGCGAAGGTGACCGATGGCATCCCGAGCAGCTCGGCGAGCTGGACGGGCAGCGTCCCGGTGTACCCGTCCGTCGACTCGGTCGCCGCGATCACCAGATCCGGCTCGGCGCGGCGGATCGCCGCGGCGAGGGCCTTGGCGGTGGACAGGGCGTCGGAGCCGGAGAGCGCGTCGTCGCTCACGAGGATGGCCCTCGCAGCGCCCATCGCGAGCGCCGTCCGAAGGCCCGAGGTCTCGCCGCCGGGGGCCATCGACACGAGGGTGACCTCGCTGCCCTCCACGTTCCCCGCGAGCTGCAACGCCATCTCGACCCCGTACGAGTCGGAGTCGTCCATGACGAGCTTGCCCGACCGATCGAGGGTGTGGGTGACCTGGTCGAGCGCGCCGGGCACGGCAGGGTCGGGGATCTGTTTCACGCAGACGACGACGTGCATGTGCGCATTGTTGACTACCCTGCGCGCTCTCCGCCATTCCGCGCGGGGGTCACGACGGGGCCGCCTCCTCGCCCGGCACCGCCCGGACGGAGGATCCCGATGGCCACGGACACCCGGTCCGTGATGACGGCTTGGACCCCCAGGCTCCCCATCGCGGCGATGTCGGCGTCCGAGTTCACGGTCCAGACGTGGAGGCCGAGCCCCCGCTCGCGGGCGGCGTCGACCAGATCCGCGTCGACCTGCGCCACGAACGGATGGAGCGTGGCGCAGCCGAGCCCCGCCGCGCGCTCGAGGGCGGCGGCCGCGTCGGCGCGCCAGTCGACGAGGAGGCCGCACGCCACGCCCGGGAGCACCTCGCGAGCCGCGGCGAGGGACTCGGGATCGAAGGACGAGACGAGCACCTCCGTCGGGCCTGCTCGGGAGCCCGGCCCCCGGTCGCGGAGCGAGCCGGCGACGCGCGCGGCCTCCGCTGGCCCGCCCTTGATCTCGACGTTGACCCGGAGGCCCGAGCACGCGGCGAGCGCCGCGCCGAGCAGGGGGACGTCGGGGGGCAGCGCTGCAGCAACGGCGTCGGCGACGTCGCCGACGCCGGGCACGAAGCTGTCGTGCAGCACCGCGAGCGCTCCGTCCGCCGTCACGCGGACGTCGAGCTCCACGCCGTCGGCCCCCGAGCAGCGCGCCGCGCGGAACGCTGCGAGCGTGTTCTCGCGGGGTGCAGGCACGCCGTGGCAACCCCGGTGTGCGTAGATGGCGGTCACCCGCCCCTCCTTGCAATTCGAAGACGTTTGCTTATACTTCTCCGAGATCCGAATTCCGTGGCGGCCGCTGCGTCGGCTGAATATGTGAATTGGTTCACAACCGGAGGGCCGAGCGCATGGCACTGATGTGGAACCGGACGGTCGACTGGGACGCCGGCGACTGGCGCCGGGATGCCGCGTGCCGGAACACCGAACCCGACCTCTTCTTCCCCGTCGGGACCACCGGCCCGGCGGTCGAGCAGATCGAAGCCGCCAAGCGGGTGTGCCGTTCGTGCGAGGCGCAGGATCCCTGCCTCGACTTCGCGCTCGCCACGAACCAGGAGTCCGGCGTCTGGGGCGGGACCTCCGAAGAGGAGCGCCGCAAGCTCCGCAGGGCGTGGCTCGCGGCCCGTCGAAGCGCCGCCTCTTCCGCAGGGGCGGTCGGATCGGTCGCCCCGGTCACCCTCCGGCGCTGACCGCCGCTCGTCATCGCGGCGGCGCGCATCTCGCCCGGTTCACCGATCGGCGGCTCGACGCCGCGCGTCATCGCGCCGCCGGCAGCCGGATCTCCACGAGCGTGCCCCCGCCGGCAGCGGCACCCATGGTGATCGAGCCGCCCAGCTGGCTCACGACGAGGTCCCGCACGATCGACAGCCCAAGGCTCGCCGTGCGCTCGATGTCGAAGCCCGGCTCGAGTCCCTTGCCGTCGTCGCGGACGGTGACGCAGAGACCCTCACGCGAGTTTGCAAGGGTCACCTGCACGTGACCGACGCGGACGGAGGTCGCGGGGGCGCCGTCGGCTCCGGCGAAGGCGTGCTCCACGGCGTTCTGCAGGATCTCGGCGATCACGACGGCGAGCGGGGTCGCGGTGTCGGCGGTGACCTCCCCGAGGTCGCCCTCGACGGCGATCTCCACCGCGTGGGAGGACACGACGGAGTCCTCCGCCATCCGCACCAGCGACCCGACGATCTCGTCGAACGGGACCTGGTCGCTCGGGTCCCTCGACAGGATCTCGTGCACGACGGCGATCGACCGCACCCGGCGCTCGGCTTCGTGCAACGCGGCCCTGCCGTCCTCCGACGACAGGCGACGTGCCTGGAGGCTGAGCAACGAAGAGATCGTCTGGAGGTTGTTCTTCACGCGGTGGTGGACCTCACGGATCGCCGCGTCCTTGGAGAGCAGGAGGCGGTCGAGGCGCCGGACGTCGGTGACGTCGCGCATGAGGATCACCGCGCCGTTCGCCACGTGGTGCTCGAGCAGGGGGATGCACTGCACGAGGACGATCACGTCGGGACGCCGCTCGACCTCCTCGACGACGGGGTGGCAGGTGGCGAGCGCCCACACGACGGCGGACGCCTCCACGCCGAGCTCTGTCAGCTTGTGGCCCTCGAGCGTCGAGTAGACGCCCATGCGGTGGAACGCGTTGATCGCGTTCGGTGAGGCGAATTCGATGCGGCCCTCGCCGTCGACGAGCACGAACCCGTCGCCGACTCTCGGCGTCTCCTCGGTCCCGACCTCTTCTTGGGCGAAGGGGAACTCGGCCTCGGTGATCATCCCCAGCAGCCGGCCGAACACGGCGAAGTAGTTCTTCTCGTACATGCTGTGCGGCGTCGCGACGGCTCGCGAGTACACGCGCACCATGACCGCGATCACCTTGTCGCCGAAGCGCACGGGGACGTTCTCGACCGGGACCGACTCCCCGATGAGGGGATGGTGGACCGCGCCGCGCACGATCTCGCCCCGCTCCAGGGCCGCCGCGGAGAGCGACCACGAGCTCCTGAGCACGGTCTGACCGACCAGGTCCTGCTCGAGCATGGTCGGCCGGTTGTTCGGCCTGATCTGCCCCAGCACGATGAGCTCCGGCTCCTCGCCCGGGACGGCGGAGGCGGGCACCACGAGCAGCAGGTCGGAGAAGGAGAGGTCGGCCAGCACCGACCAGGACCCGAGGAGCCGCTGCAGGTGCCCGAGCTCGCGAGGCGTGAGGTCGGTGGAGGAGAGCGCGAGCTCGGCCGGCGTGGTCACGACGGGCGGTCCGACGTGACGGGACCCGGAGCCGCCGGGTCGGCGAGCGGCAGGGTGTGGGCCTGGCGCCGGCGGAAGCCGGTGAGGTGGTCGACCCCGACGCTCCGGAGCAGGGCGTGGAGGTCACCGACCCGGTCGGCCACGTGCGAGAGGCGGTGCGCGTCGGACGCCGTGGTGAACGGCACACCCAGAT
>JAKAOD010000355.1 GCA_021823365.1 Actinomycetes bacterium
CCTTGTTCGCAGCGAGCACCTCGTGCTCGTCGATGTCGAGCGCCCGGATGCTCGCGACGCGGCCGGGATCCTCGACGAGGGGCTCCCCGTGACGTCGGAGGCAACCCATCGCCGTCGCTCACGCGACACCGAAGTCCCTCGCCACCTCGGCGACGGAGCGGCCGTCTTCCCGGGCAGGACAAAGCGTCCCGACGTCGGACGAGACGAGGTCAGCGATCTCCGTCGAGGACGAACACCGGGTGATCGCAGGCGATCCGAATCAGCTCCTCGTCGCCCGCGTCAGGGCCCACACCCCCGAAAAACTGCCCCACCTCCAGCTTCCACCGACGGAGGTAGGCACGAAGGACAGGGGGCTTCTCGTCGTCGGCCAGCTCGGTCGCCCTGCGCTCCTCGCGGTGGCGCCCCAGCACGAGGGCGAGCCGCCCGTTGTCGGCACGGACGTTTCGGGCCCACTGGGTGTCGCCGCGAGGCGAGACGAGGTACTCCCGGCCCTCGTAGCTGAGGACGTTGACCGGTGCTCGCCGCACAACGCCGCTGCTGCGGCCTCGCACCTCAAGTATGCGGCTGCCCCACAGGCTGACCCCTAGTCGCATCGCTGCGATCAGCATCGGGTTGGCGACCTCGCGGGCGATCGTCCCGGGTCTCTTGTACCTCGCAGGCACTTCGGTCATCGGATGGCTCCTGTCTCCTGGTGAAGCGAACAGTGTTCGGCACTGACGCGCTCGGTCGGCTGCTCAGAGGTCACCGGTCGACGTGGCTCGTTCGAAGGCGCGTGCGCCGGCCCGCCAGGCTGCATCGAGGTCCGAGCCCGCCGGATAGCGGCCGTCGAGCTCGAGGACGACCATGCCGTGGGCGAAGGACCACAGTGCCTGGGCCAGCGCCGGGTCGCCGGTGACGACGTAGAAGGGATTGCCGGCCCACTCCTCCAGCCCGGCGGGCAGCTCGTCTCGAGCGAAGGAGGACTGCGTGGCGAGACGGTAGACCGCCGCGTTCGCGACGCAAAGAGCGCGGTAGGCGACGAGCAGTCTCGCAATGGGGCTGCTCGAACCGGGTTCGTGGAGGGCTGAGTGGGTGGCCTCGCCGATCTCCGCCAAACCGTCGGTGACCAGCGCCACCTCGATCGCCTTCTTGCTGGCGAAGTGCTTGTACAGCGAGGGGGCCTGGATACCGAGCCGGTCGGCGATCCGGCGCATGGTGAGGGCATCGGCGCCTTCGGCCTCGAGGATCGTCCTCGCCGCGTCGATGATTTCCGCGGTCCGGCTGGACTTCTCGACGGGCACCTCGGGTCGGCGGAGCTCGCCGGGGAGGAGGCTCGTGGCGAGCTGTGTGGCGGGAGCACGGGGTCCGAAAAGAGGCGTCATCGCGCCAAGGTGGGCACTGGGTCGCCGGCGCGCTTCGCGGGGTGCACGAGCGACGCGTTGACGAGGGCCACGGCCCCAAGACTGGCTGCCAGCGTCACGTGGCCCGGCGCGCCGAGGCCGATGATCACCACGCCGAACGGCGCAGCCTCTGCGGCGAGCGCGGTCCGACCGCAATGCCGCCGCCGAGCCCTGGGGGCGAGGTACTGGGACCATACGACCAGGGCTCCCAGCGGGGCGAGTGCACTAAACGCCGCCCGGAGGGGCACAGGTCCGGCTATCGACGCGCCCGAGTAGGCGAGCGAGGTATACATGGCCATCTCGACCGCGAACCGGACTGCCAGGTCGACCACTCGGACTCCCGACGTGCTCGAGGGGACCCGGTGGCCTGGACTCGTTAAGGGAGCGGGAGGGCGCATCCGGGTTCCTCGGCTAACGTTGTTAGCTGCCAGTATGGCTAACGCCATTAGCGCTGTCAAGACTCTTGCCGAGTGTTGTTACCGGCGTAACTCGACGCGGATGGCTGTGGCCCAGTCGGCGGCGTTCATCGGGGACGGCTTCAGTTCCGGCGGCCGAGTTGAGGCCGGCCCCGCGAGGCGGACGCCACGGAAGGCGCAGCCGGGTCGCCTCCCGAGCATGTCCTGACTTCTGTTGAAGTTCGGCGGTGGCCATGCCTTGTTCAAGCCGCCTCGGGAGCGTAGCTCGGCGGTGTAACAGTCTCGTCTGCGGTGCGCTTGGCGACCTCGCGGCGAACGGCGTCGACGAGGACCGGCATCTGTGTGCAGCCCTTCACGCGACGGAATGAGCGCTCCGCCTCGAGCATGCCGGCGGCAACCCATCGCTTCTTCATCGAGCCGTCCTTCCAACGCTTCACGCGGCCGATCGTCGTCTGAGCGACCGAGATCATCGACTCGATGCAGTTGGTGCTCGTGAGCGTCCTCGCGAGCGTGCCGGTGACGCCGAGGCGGCGGACGGTGAACATGTCCTCGAGTCCTTCTCGAAGCGACCCAGCTGCGTCGGGGTGCTCAGCCTCGAGCTCTGTGGCGAGGCGGCGTGCTGCGTTGAGCCCCTTTGCGGCGTCCGGCTGGGCGAAGATCACCGCCAGACGACGGTCGACCGTCTCGCCGAGCTCCTTTGGCAGGTGGTCCTTCACATTGCGGCGCTTGTGCAGCGTGCAGCGCTGCACGACGGCCTGGTCTCCGAACACCTTGCGCACTCCTGCTCCGAGCGCCTTGGCGCCGTCCAGCACGACGAGGAGGCCGTCAGGCGCTGACAAGCCCCGGGCGACCAAGTCGGCGAGGAGGTTCGTCACGACCGTCTTGTTCTCGGTGTCGCCGAGCCACAACCCGACCGGCACCTTCCTGCCGTCGGTCGTGACGACAAGGGCACAGACGAGGCACTGGCGGGCGACCTCCACGCCGTCGACCATCAAGACAGCGACGTCGAGGGAGGAGAGGTCGCGCCCCATGAGCTCTGCCATCGCCTGCTCGGTCGCCTGGACGAAGCGGCGGGAGACGGCCGAACGCCCGGTCGCCTTCGCTTTCTCCTCGATCTTCGAGCTGAGCGGCTCGGAGACGTCTCCATGCCGGCGGGTGGCGACCCCGGCGAGCATGCGCTCGCAGACGAGCTGAGTGAGGAGATCCCGCGACGAGAACACTGCCCAGCTGGCGAGCTCGACCTCCTCGCCCTCGGTGCTGCGTGCCCGCGGTCGCTCGACCTGCACGGTGCGGCTACCGAGCACGACCGAGCCGGTCGTCGTCCCGTGCCAGTTGGCGCTGCGGCCCGGGATCTTCGCGTGCTTCGGCCCGATGCGGGCCGTCAGCTCGGCAGCCATCATCTGGCCCATGACGACGAGGCCGACATCGGCGCAGAAGCCGAGCAGTCCCTCCTTCACCGCCGCCCCGACGTCGCCGAGCGCGACGACGGCCTCGAGCGGCAGACCTGCCAGCTGAGCGGCCTCCTCCGGTGCTGCGACGGTCACGACAGGTACCTTCTTCTTCACGGTGGTCCCCTTCCTGTGGGTGGTTCTTGGTGGAACGCCCGACACCTACCAGATGGCAGGTCTCAGGCGGGGGACCACCGCCTCACTTCAACAACTCTGGGGACAATCTCGGCGAACGTCTCCACCCTGCAGACACCCGAGCCGTCCTTCCCCGAAGTTCTTTACCACTACACAGGCGCCGAAGGGCTGCTCGGAATTCTCACGGACATGCGATTCCGGCTGTCCGATGTTGAGTTCCTGAACGACTCAAGTGAGCTGGTCTACGCAGTAGACGAGGTCGAGGTGGCATTGCGCGGCGTTGCAGAGAAGATCGATCCTGGCGGCAACTTGAGTTGGGCAGACACTCGCCAGGGGCTTGCTGTGTTGTTCCGCAGCGCAGCGGCGGAACTGGCCGCAAGAAAGAGCAACTTCGGGATCTTCGTAGGCTGTCTCTCGGCTCGGAGCGACTCACTCAGTCAGTGGCGAGCGTACGGAGGCTACGCGCTAGGTCTGCGCACCAGCGCTCTGATGGCGCTCTCTCTCGACGAGCTGTCTGGAA
This sequence comes from Actinomycetes bacterium, assembly GCA_021823365.1. Next base: position 3,899 of record JAKAOD010000355.1, read on the forward strand.
CCGACGAGGAGCAGCGTATTGGCAGGACAGCTGATCGGCAGCCTCCGGTTCCCATTTCCTTGAAGAGAGTTGAGTACGGCATCACCAGCTTGCACGAGCACGACTGGATCAGGCCGTCACCGAGATGAACACCCCAATTGCCGGCTTTCCCGGATCGTATGGCAGTGTGAGGCTTCGCCGCTATCTTCCTGAAC
>JAKAOD010000356.1 GCA_021823365.1 Actinomycetes bacterium
GCGCCGGCGATCACGAGCTCTTCGACCCTCACCGTCCATCCCGGCGTGGCGGTCGACTTCACCGTGACGACGACCGGCACGCCGACGCCGTCGATCGTGGCGAGCGGCCAGCTGCCTTCCGGGCTGAGCTTCACGGCCAACAGCAACGGCACGGCGACGGTCTCGGGCACGCCCGCAGCCAACTCGGCGGGCACCTACACGCTCAACCTCACCGCCTCGAACGGCGTGAGCCCGAACGCCACGCAGACGCTCACGATCGCCGACGTGCCCTTCGACGTCGCGCCGAGCTTCGCCAGCGCCCCGACGCTCCAGCTCGTCACGGGCACCTACAAGAACTTCACCGTGAGCGCGAGCGGCACGCCGACGCCGTCGATCTCCGGAAGCGGCCGGCTGCCCGACGACGTCGGCTTCCACGCCAACTCCAACGGCACGGCGACGATCTCAGGGACGCCTGGGGCGAACTCTGCGGGGACGTACGACTTCTACCTCACCGCTTCGAACGGCTACGGGGCAGCGGCCCACCAGACGCTCGTCATCACCGTCGTCCACCCGACGCCCGTGACCTTCACGAGCGGTGACTCGACCACGATGCGCCCGGGCGCCTACTCGTTCTACACCGTGCGGACGAACGGATCGCCGGCGCCGCACGTCACCGAGTCCGGTCCGCTCCCCTCGGGCGTCACCTTCAGCTCGGGGACCGACGGCACGGCGACGATCGCCGGGAATCCGTCCTACGGCGCGCTGGGCGACTTCACGCTCCACCTGACTGCGTCGAACAGCCTCGGTTCGACCGCCTACCAGACCTTCCATCTGCACGTGAACGAGCACTCGTCGCCGGCGATCACGAGCCCGTCGCGTGTCGTCGTGCGCGCCGGGACCTACGTCCAGATCATCGTCCGCGCGACCGGGGATCCGACCCCGCACCTGTACATGAGCGGGCGACTGCCCGACGGGCTGCGGTTCAAGGACAACGGCAACGGAATGGCCTACATCAACGGGACGATCGCGCCACGGGCGCAGGGCGCGTACTCGATCGGCGTGTCGGCGTCGAACGGCATCGGCAGCACGGCGCGCCAGGCCCTGCAGATCGTGGTGGTCCCCGGGCCGCGCATCGTCTTCGAGAGCCGCTCGTACCTTCAGCTTGCAACGCGCCAGTTCGGCAAGCTCCTGATCGTCGCCAAGGGTGAGGGATCGCCCGCGCCGACCCTGTCGATCACCGGGCGCCTGCCGCTCGGCGTCCGCTTCGTGCCGAAGCCAGGCGGCCGCGCCTTCATCGTCGGCCGGCCGTGGGAGTCGGCCGCGGGACGCTACGTCGTGAGGATCACCGCGTCGAACGGGGACGCCCCGAGGGCCGTGCAGGTGGTCCGCATCGTCGTGATCAGGCCGGTGCCTCCGGCGTTGCGGGGCGGCCGCGTGCTCGTGGTGCACGCTCGCGACTGGGGCAAGCTGCGTATCGTCGCCTTCGGCTCGCCCGTGCCGCGGCTGCTGCTTGCCGGGCGCCTCCCCGGCGGGCTGCGGTTCGTCGACACGCCGGGCCACCGCGTCGCCTTCATCGCCGGGCGTCCCTTCGCTTCCAGCAGGGGCAGCTACGACCTCGTGCTCAGCGCATCGAACGGCGTCGGGAGCCCGGTGAGCGTGACCATTCGCATCGTGATCCTCCCAGCTCAGGGCCGCTAGGCAGTCGGCCACGGCCGGTCCGGGCGCCCATCCGGGGCGCCCGCCGGCCGGGGCCGAGGTCGCCCCCCGGATCGCCGCGCCCGCCGTCCGCGGCTCGCCGCCCGGGTCGCAGCAGCGACCGCCGTCGACCAGCGCCGCAGCCCACCACAGACCAACGCCGCGGCTCACCATCCGCCGAGCCCGCCGAGCGCATCGCCCGCCGCTACGGAGGCGGGGGGCGGACCTGAGGCCCAGAGCGTGCCGGGCGTGCCGGTCGTGCGCTTGTCGCGGCCAGTCCCCGTGCCCCGGCGCCACGCGCCCCGACGCCACGCGCCTCCCCCTCGCCGAAGACCTCCTCGGCCTTGAGCATGCGCCCGTCCTGCTCGAACGGCCCGGGTGCCACCTGCTCCCGCGGGGGGAGGAAGGACCAGTTCCCCGGGCCGCCGAGAAGCCGCCAGCCGCGGGTGGTCTTCAAGGCGTGATGGTGGTGGCAGAGCTTCGCGAGGTTGTCGAGCTCGGTCGGCCCGCCGAGGGCGAAGTCGGTCTTCCAGTGGTCGACCTCAAGGTGCCTGGTCGCCCCGCAGCCCGGCACGACGCAGCTGTGGTCGCGCGCGTCGAGGGCCAGGCGGAGCCTTCGTGGGATCGCGCGCGAGAGGCTCGTCACCGATCTCACATCGACCCCGTCGGCGATGACAAGGCCGAGGACCGCGTCGGGAAGGATCGCGCGCGCCTGGCGGAGCGAGACCGGTCCGAGCCCGGCGAGCTCGCAGCGCTCGTCTGCTTCGCGCTCCCCCCTTCTCAGCGCGGCCGCGTCGAGGTGGAGGACCACCTGGGCGGGGGGGAGGCGAGCCTCGCCCATGACCGCGGCGAAAAGGGCGTCGGCCGCGTAGGCGGCCATCGGCTCGTGCGCCCCGTCAGCCCTCGCCTTGGCGAACAGCTCGGCCTCGATCGGCTGGAGCGCCGCGAGCAGGCGCGCCATGTCGGGCTTGGGGAGGTAGAGCTCGCCCCTCGCCCCACCGGCTCGGTCAGAAAAGGTCCGGAACGACCGCCGCGCGTGGGCCTCGGCCTCTTTCTCCTCGATCGCCCGCTCGCCCGAGACGGCCGCCTCGGCCTGTCCGACCGCGCGCACGAGCTCGACACGGCTCGAGGACCTGGCGAGCTCCAACAGCCGCGCCTGGTCCTTCGCGCCCGCGCCCTTCGCGCGAGCGAGCAGGGTCAGCTTGGAGGAGGAGAGCTCGCCCGATCGCGCCGCGGCCTCGATCACCGGCAGGGACTCGAGCGCGTCGGCGGTGTCGATGAGCCTCCGCGCGAAGCCGAGCGACTCCCCTGTCGCCTCCGCGAGCTCCTGCGCCGCCGAGCGGTGCCCGCTCGCCTCCGGCGCAGCGGCGGCGCGACGGCAGCAGCAGAGCCTGCCGGCAGAGGCGAGGTTGCCGACCTCGACGAAGAAGGCCAAGAGCCGAGCTGCGCCCTTTCTCGAGCACTCGCCTTCCTCGAGCCCGGCGAGAAGGGCGCGCAGCTCGGCGCAGAGACGGGCGCGCTCGGCCTCGTCGAACAGCGCCGGGGGGCCGGCGGGCGCGGCGGGCTCGGACGTGCTCGCCGCGGCGGGACCAGCCGCCGGCCTGGCACCAGGTGCCGGGTTGCATCCCTGGTCGAGGAGCATGACGACACCATAGGTGGGGGGTGTATCACTCTTCGTGGGCGGGGCTGGTCGAGCGGCGCGCTCCCGCGAACGCCGGGGTGGAGCCGAGACTGAAGCGCGGTTCACAGCCATTCGAGCTGACGACGCCTCTGCTGGGGACCGACCCTGCACAGCCAGTCACAACCAGGCCGGTCGACACGCCGCGCCATCCGCGAGCGGCTGGCTACACCTCGGGTATCACCGCCTCCACCTCTATCTCGACGCGCCAGCGAGGGTCGAGGAGGCCGGCAACGACCACCATGGTCGCGGCCGGCCGGACGTTCCCGAAGACTGCGGCGTGCGCTTCGCCGACGGCCCTCGCGTCCTCGGCGCGCGTGATGTACATACGCGTTCGCACGACGTGCTTCGCGTCGGACCCAGCCCCGTCGAGCACGCCGAGAATGATCTCCAGGCAGCGCCTCGCCTGGACCTCCGGATCCGGGTCGCACGAACCGTCAGGCCAGACGGGCGCGGTTCCCGAGACGACGACCCGGTCACCGACGCGAACTGCACGGCTGAAGCCGATAGTCGGTTCGAAAGGCGAGCCCGAGGAGATATTCCTCCGACCGGTGCTCATCGCCTCAGCTTCGCACTCCCCGGAAGGGTGCACTGCTCCGGCGTCCGAGTCGAGCTGTGCGGGGCGGCCGGGGAGCTGACGCTCCCCGGCCGTACTACCCCGCACGGTTCCCGCCGTGATCCTTCGGGCACCGCATCCGGCGGCTGCCGCGTATCCCCATGCCTCCGACGGACGT
>JAKAOD010000357.1 GCA_021823365.1 Actinomycetes bacterium
GGCAGGTGCACCTCGTCCGGCGGCATGCCCACATCGTCCCTGGTCGACGCCTCCTTGCGCCAGTACCGCCGCCCCGCGATGCGAGCATGACTGCGTGCGAGCGCACTGCAAGCTGCGCCGTTGCCTGCGCGGGCAACGCCCGTCTGCTCTCGTCCCGGGGGCTGTCGCGACCCTCGCCACCTTGGCGTGGTGCGGCTTCGCGAGCGGGTTCCACCGCTCGACGCCCGGCGCCGTCTCGACCTGGGCCGTCTCGCTGTGCGCCGTCGGAGGCGTCGACGTCCTGCTGAGCGTGGGTCGCCGCCGAGGCGGCGGCTGGCACGTCCGGCCGTCGGGGGACGCCTGGCCCCCGCCCGGCGCCGGTGCCGCCGGCGGCGGGCGCCGGGTGCTCGGCGGCATCTCGCCCTGGATCGGCCTGGCCCTTCTCGCGGTCGCGTGGGACGTGCTCGGCCTCGACACAGGCCCCGGCGAGCCGCATCTCACCATCAGCGCGCTCGCTCAGGCGTTCCGCCCGCTCGATGCCGCGCTCCTCCTCGTGTGGATCCTGCTCGGCGTCGGCTACGGCGTGGTCCGAGCCCGCGTGCCGGCTCTGCCTCCGCCGACGGGCTCAGCGCCCTCGGGCCGCCAGCCGCCGGGCGCGCAGCCCCCGGGTGGAGAGCTGCAGCCCCCGGGCCGCCAGCCGCCGCAGCCCCCGGGCCGCCAGCCGCCCAACCTGCCGCCGGATGCCGGGGCTGCGCCGGCCCTCGTGCCCGGCCTGCTGCTCCCGGCGTCGCGTCCGGTGGGCGTCGCCTTCTGGCTCGGCGTCGTCGCGCTCGGCGCCCTCCTCGACGCGACGGCGCGCCGCTCCGACGGACGCATCGCCAACGCGGAGCAGCTCCTCCGGCTCTTGTCGGGATCGTCCCTCGCCCGACTCGCCCTCGTCGCGGCGTGGGGCTACGCCGGCTGGCACCTGTTCGCCTACTGAGCCCGGCGCTTCGACCGCGATGCCTACGCCGTCAGGGCCGTCGACTCGGCGACGGGTGCCGGCTCGAGCCGGCGCAGGAAGGCCCGCGCAACCCGCCAGACGAGCTCGCGCTCGTGGGTGACGGCGAAGGCGAAGCGCTGCCGCGCGTCGCCGAGCTCGCGCGCGACGACGGCTCCGCAGTAGTGCGGGCCGAGGACGACGACGTTCCAGTCGGCGCTCATCGGGTCGTCGGGCTGGAGCGCCGAGCAGCGCAGGCCCGGGCCCGCGATCGGGTCGAGGTCGTCGCCGAGGGCGACAGTGAACGCGGAGCGAGCGGCGAGCCCGCCCAGCCGCTCGCGCGACCGGCGGTCGATCGTCGTCCCGAGGGCGAAGGAGACGAGCAGGACCGCAGGTGGGCCGTTGGCGTCGACCTGCTCCTCGAGGTAGCGGGCGATCGGCTCCAGGAACCGCCGCTCGGTCGTGTCGGGGCGGCAGCGTTCGGCGACGAGGTCGAAAGGTGTCGTCGCGGCGTCCAGCTTCGGAGCTGCCAGCAGGGGAAACACGGCCCGAGGTGCCAAGCTCCCTTCCGGGATGGGCGCGGGCTCGCCGAAGTACCAGCCCTGGCCGAACTCTGCCCCTGCGGCCCGGGCGAGCAACAGGTCGTCGGCCTCCTCGAGGCCCTGGGCGAGCACGCTCGCACCGGTCCGCTCGGCGTAGAGGCGTGTGGCGTCCGCCATCTCGGCCACCCGTGCGGGCTTGTCGCGCAGGCCGCGCAGGTCGAGCTTGATGACGTCGGGATGCACCAGCGGGAGCAGCGCGAGCGAGGCGGGACGCGCCGCGGCGTTGTCGATCGCGACGCCCCAGCCGATCTCGCGGGCTCGGGCCAGGGCGTCGAACGTCCGACCCGGGTCTGCGATGAGGGAGTCCTCCTTCATCTCGACGACGACACGCAGCAGGTCCTGGGCTCGCCTCGTCAGGTGGAGGAGATCCTCCGGGCAGGGGGTGAGCAGCGTCGACGGCTCGAAGTTGAGGAACACGGTCATCGAGGGGTGGAGCCTCGCGGCGACGGCGGCGTCGCACGCCTTCGCCGCGCAGGCCCAGTCGAGCTCGTCGAGCCGCCCGGCACGGCGCGCCGCCTCGAGCAGCTCGAGCGGGCTCTCGAGGCTCGTGCCCGACGGGCCCCGGGTGAGCGCCTCGTAGCCGACGAGCTCGTCGCTCGCCAGGTGGACGAGCGGCTGGAAGAGCGTTTGGACGCGCCGCGAGTCGATGACCCGGTCGAGCTCGCCGCTCACGGTCATGCGCCGCTCACAGGCGCGCGCCGGCCCGGCGCGGCAGGGAGCGCTGCAGCGCGACGACCGAGCCCGGCGCCATCGGTCGTGCCAAGAGGAAGCCCTGGGCGCCGTCGCAGGCGAGCGACGCGACGGCGTCGAGCTGGCCGTCGGTCTCGATGCCCTCGGCGACGACCGACATCCCGAGCGCGTGGGCCATCGCCGTCACCGCGGCGACGATCTCGGCGTCGCGGGGGCTGCGGCCGATCTGCTCGATGAAGCTCCGGTCGATCTTCAAGACGTCCGCGCGCAGTCGCTGGAGGTGCGCGAGCGTCGAGTAGCCGGTCCCGAAGTCGTCGAGGGCGATGCGCACCCCGAGCCCCGAGAGGGAGGAGAGCACGTCGGCGACGTCGCCTGCCTGGCCGATCATCGCCGTCTCGGTCACTTCGAGGCACAGCTGCGAGGGCTCGACGTGGTGGCGCCAGATCGCCCCGGACACCTGGTCGGCAAGCCCGGGGTCGGAGAGCTGGCGCCCCGAGACGTTGACGGCCATCGTGAAGGTCCTCGGCCAGTCGTGCCGGCGCATCCACGTGGCGAGCTGCCGGCAGGACTCGTCGAGGACGAAGGCACCGATCGCTCCGATGAGACCGCGTTCCTCGGCGAGCGGGACGAACTCCAACGGCAGCACGACCCCCCGCGTCGGGTGCCGCCACCGCAGGAGCGCCTCGACGCCGGTGAGGTCGCGGTCCTCCAGGGAGAACTGGGGCTGGTAGACGAGAAAGAGCTCACCGCGCTCGAGCGCGCCCCGCAGCTCGACCTCGAGCTCGTGGCTCGCGACGGCACGAGCGCGCTGCGAGTCGTCGAAGACCTTGAAGCGGTTCCGTCCGGCCGCCTTCGCCTCGTACATCGCCACGTCGGCGTCCTCGATCAGGGCGCCCGCGTCGTCGCTCGGGTCGGAGCTCGCGACGATCCCGATGCTCCCCGTGACGCTGAGGTCCCTCCCGTCGTCGACCACGCGCTCGCCGACGGCTTGCAGCACGCGGTCGGCGACGAGCCGGAGGTCGTTGTCCTCGCGCAGACCGGGGCAGAGGAGCACGAACTCGTCGCCGCCGAGCCTGGCCACGGTGTCGGCGCGCCGGGCGACCCGCCGCAGGCGCCGCGCGACCTCCACGAGCAGATGGTCGCCGGCCTCGTGGCCGAAGTGGTCGTTGACAGGCTTGAAGTGGTCGAGGTCGAGGTAGAGGAGCCCGACACGCCCTGGCTGGCGCTCAAGGGCGATGAGCGACTGGGCGAGGCGGTCGGCGAGCGCCGCGCGGTTGGCGAGGCCGGTGAGCGGGTCGTGGAATGCCCGGTAGAGGAGGACTTCCTCCGCGCGGCGCTGTGCGGTGACGTCGCGGGAGAACCCGAAGGTACCGATGATCCGCCCGTTGTCGTCGCGCAGGGGGAACTTGGTCGTCGCGACCCAGGCGTCCGGCCGGTCACGGAAGTCCTCGCGCTCGATCTTGTCGATCATCGGCGTGCCGTCCGCGATGATGCGCCGCTCGTCGTCGTAGGCGGTTTGGGCGTGCTTCTCGCCGAATATGTCGAAGTCGCACTTGCCGACGAGGTCCTCGGGCGAGCAGCCGGGCGTGAGCCCGTCGGCGAAGGCGGAGCTGACGAAGATGAACCGGCTGTCGAGGTCCTTGAACCACACCCGCCCGGCCGCGTTGCCGAGCAGGTTGCGCATGCAGAGCCGCTCGAGCTCTCCCCGGCCGGCGTCGCGAGCCGCGCCCCTGCCGGGGTCGGTGCCGCGAGCCGCGCCGAGGCCCCGCTCGGCGCGCGTGGCGCGTCCTCGGGACTTGATCGGGTGGGTCTTCGCGTCTG
>JAKAOD010000358.1 GCA_021823365.1 Actinomycetes bacterium
CGGTCGTGCAGCCCGGTGCTGAGCGCGCGGAAGGAGGCCACCTCATCGATCCCGACCGACAGCACCGCACCAGTCTTGCCCGCCATCTCTGACCGAGGAGGGGTTCTGGAGTCGGCTCCGCCAAGGCCGCGGCGCTCCGTCAGCGAGAGAACTCTTGCCGCCACGGCGTAGCGCTGCTGTGATGTGAGAGACGACGAGGTCGGCGTTCTCTCGGGATGCCCGGACCGCGACGAGCTCAGCCAACGGGCGGGCTCCTCAGCCAGCTCGCCGACCGCCATGGAGGTGGCAGATGCCCTACGAGAAGGGACCATCCCTCGAGGGTGCACGGCTCGAAGACCTCGACCTCTCGCATGCCCGTCTGCACGCTGCGAACTTCGAGGGCGCCAAGATCACGGACGCGTGGTTCTGCAACGCCGACATCTCGGGCGATCTCGAGGGCCTCCTCCTGAACGGGGTCGAAGTGGCTCCCTTGGTGGCCGCCGAGCTGGAGCGCCGGTTTCCCGAGCGCGTCAAGCTGCGAGCAACTGACCCGAGGGGCCTGACCGAGGCATGGGCCATGGTCGAGGAGCTGTGGCAGGCGACCGTCGCTCGGGCACAGGATCTGCCGGAGCCGCTGCTGGACGAGCGGGTCGACGACGAGTGGAGCTTCGTGGAGACACTCCGCCATCTGGTCCTGGCTACGGACTGCTGGCTGCGCCGCATGGTGATGGGCATGGATCGCCCGTACCATCCTTGGGGGCTCGCAGGGTCGTGGCTCGCCGATCCGGCCGCCTGGGGAATCGACCCCGACGCGAGGCCTTCTCTCGAGGAGGTTCTCGAGTTGCGAGGAGAGCGCATGGATGAGGTCGGACAGACCATCCGCGCCGTCACCGATGGTGAACTCGATCGCGTCTGTGTCCCCCCTGCCTTTCCTGGCCATCCCAGTACCGACCACACCGTTCGAGAGTGCCTCCACGTGATCTTGAACGAGGAGTGGGAGCACAACCGCTACGCCCAACGGGATCTCGGCATCCTCGAGGCCCGATGAACCCTGTTCCGCCAGCAGCTTCGACTGCCGACCGTCGCCGCCGTGTCAGGGGCGCGAGCGCACTCGCGGCGGACAGCACGTGCCGTCGTCGGCTTGCTCGGGCCGCCAGCCCGTCCGCTCGTTCGGTCCGGCGAAGGAGGCACGTTCTTTCCTCGACCGTCACCTCTGACGGCTGACCGAGCAGCCGTTCACCGGTTGAGCGGCCGCAGCTCGCGATTGCTTCTCCCGGTTCGCCTTCGCCTCACGAAGCGGGGGCGTTGGCCGTGTGTGCGTGAGGCCTTCACGTCTTGCCTTCATCAGGGCCTCGTATCCGGGCTCGTCGCGAATCAGGGTTGAGGCCGTCACCGCGAACGGGGTGAGCATCCACCCCTGAGGCGGCCTCCGGCCCCCAAACTTCGGTTGTCCAACCAACTGAAGAGAGGAGCCGAAGGCCCTGGCTGACGGTATCAACCTGCGCCTCAGACGGCGGGACACGAACGTGTTCAGGACGATCGACGAGGAGAACAAGCGCCCATCGTGCACGTGGCGGGGCGTCACCCCGTCGCTCTCTGCCCGAGCTGCCGCCGGCCATCGGCGACGACGAACGGCACGGGCTGGCGCGACGTCATTGACGTCGTGCGTACCCTCGTCACCCTCTCGATCTGCGTGCGGCGCTTTGTCTGTGAGTTCGAGGACTGCGCCCAGCGGAGCTTCGACGAGCGCTTCGAGGGGATCGATCGCGGCGGGGCGACCCACCGGGCGCTCGCCTTCTTCGCCGACTTACAGCGGGGCCGGGCGACGCGTCGCACCGCCATCGACCTCGGCGTGCCCGAGCACTACCTGCGAAAGGCCGTCGGGGCAAGGCGACGAGCCGTGTTCGAGCGCCGGCGCGGGCGGCTCGGCCGCCACCTCGCCATCGACGAGTGCAGTGTGAGGAAGAACCACGTCTATGCCACGGTCTTCTCCGACTGAGAGCGGGGTGTCGTCATCGACCTCGCTCCCGGCCGGGACGCCTCGGCGATCATGTTCTTCGCCCACCTCTACTCCCACTCCGAGCGCGCCAGAGTCGAGGACGTCACCCACATCGACAAGAACCTCGCGCTCGCCTACGAGCTGAAGGAGGCCTTCCGGGCCGCCATGGCGCTTGGCAAGTCCGGCGACGTCGCCGACTTCGCGCTCGCAACCCGGATGTCGAGCATGCTCACGCGGCGCCACGGTTCCGCTCCTGCTCACCCGTCGGCGGATGCGGATCGAGACGCGCAGTTGTGCGCGTCGCCGGTCCGTCTCACCCGTGCGAGCGATCAGAACGAGCCGTGGACAATGCGTCCTCCGATGACGGTCATGTCGACCGGAAGGTCCCTGATCTCGTCCGGTGGGCAATCGAACAGCGGGCCGCCGACGAGGACGAGGTCGGCGAGCTTCCCGACCTCGATCGAACCGCGCCGGTCTTCGGCGCGGATGGCACCCGCAGCGCCAATGGTGTGCGTTCGAACGGCCTCTTCGACCGTCAGCGCCTCCGCAGGGCCGATCGGTGCGCCGTTCAGAGTCTCCCTCTGGACCGCTGCTGCGATCGTGTCCAGCGGGCGGTAGGACGCCACATCCGAGTCGCTGCTCAGTACCACGCAGACACCCTGGTCGAGGGCACTGCGGAGGGGTTGCAGCCGGTGCGCCCGCGCTTGGAGGCGCTCGAGGAAGTCGTCGCCGCTGTCGCGCAGGTAGCTCGGCTGAACGACCATGATCACCCCCAGTTCGCTCATCTGACGAAGCTGTCCGTCGGTCGGAAACCCCGCGTGCTCGATGCGGAACCGGGGATCGTCGACCGGACACGCCCGGCGCGCGCGCTCGAAGGCATCGAGGACGATCCCGATCGCCCGGTCTCCTTGCGCATGGACCCCGATCTGCCATCCGTCACAGTGGGCTTGCGAGATCGCGGCGGAGAGCTCTGTGGGCTCCCAGAACAGAAGGCCCGAGTACTCTCCGTGGGCTCCGTACGGGGTGCTGAAGGCGGCCGTGCCGCCGATCAGGCTCCCGTCGCAGTAGAACTTCATCGGGCCGATCGACAGCCACTCGTCACCGAGCGGTCCGGCCAGCCCGATTGCCTCGCAGGCGGCGAGCTGGTGCGAGAGCGGCATGCAGACGGTTCGGACGTGGAGGCGGCCCTCGCGTCTGGCGTCGCGATAGGCACGCAGCTCACGGCTCGTCACCTGCGCGTCACACACGGTGGTCAGCCCTGCCTCGAGGAACGCACGCCCTGCGATCTCGATCGCCGCAACCAGCTCAGCGGCCTCCGCGGCGATGTGGAAGTTCGGACCGTGGTGACCGACGTCGACTGCTGTCGGTTGCACCAGACCCATCGCCGAGTCACGGAACACCCCAGTGAGCCGTCCGTCCGAGCTACGGTCGAGGACGCCGCCGGGCGGGTCCTGAGCCTCCTCCCGGATTCCGGCTCTTTCCATCGCAAGGGTGCTCGCCAAGACGTAATGACCCGAGACGTGGCTGACGAGCACCGGAGTGCGAGGGGCCGCCGAGTCGAGGTCCCAGCGGGTGGGTGGGCGCTCGTACTTCGCGTCGTCGTAACCGTACGCCCGCAGGAGCTCGCCCGGGCCCTTGGCAGACGCCGCATCCGCGATTGCAGCGGCGAGCTCGGCCACCGTGCGCACCTTCGGGAAACGCACGTCCAGGGTCGTCATGGACTCCCCGGTTGCCAGGAAGTGGTTGTGCGCGTCGATGAAGCCCGGGACCAGGGTCCTTCCGTCGGCGTCGATGACCTCGGCGGCCGGGTGGGTCCCGACCACCTCGTCGTTCGTCCCGACGGCGGAGATCGCCTCGCCGGTCACCGCGACCGCCTGGGCCCACGGATTCGACCTGTCCGCGGTGAAGATGACCGCGTTGACGATCGCGAGCGGGCGCGTGGCCGGGCTTGTCATCGACCCGCCCGACATCGCCGTGCCGAGGGTAAGAACGGCGTCGCGAACTGAGGCACGCGCGGTGCGGCGGACCGAGCTGCTCGTTGAGACCTGTCGGCTCGCACGCAGT
>JAKAOD010000004.1 GCA_021823365.1 Actinomycetes bacterium
CTCGGCTGCGGCTGAAGCGGCCGCGGCACGGGGCTCGGGCAGCTCGAGCCAGCCGCTGCGGATCTCGAAGTGCCCGCCAGCGCGGAGGAAGGTCACGACTGCGCGCTGCAACGTCGTGTCCTGGGCGAGACGGTCGAGGTCGCCGATCTCGTCACGGAAGACGAACGTGAGCACGCTGCAGTCCCCCCGCCGCCCCCCGGGGACGAGCCGGAAACGGCGCTGGAAGGCGAGGATATTCGACTCAGGAGGCAACAACGCCCCGAGCTGGGGATCGAGGAGCCACGACTCGCAGGTCGCGACACGGTGGGTGCGGACCGGCGCGACGACGTCGAGGACCTCCCGGGCGCGAGCGAGGGAGGCCCCGCAGGACTCGGGCGTGAGCGGCCCGGCGGCCGGGATGTGGACGCCAAGCGCGGGGTCGCCGGGCCGAAACCCCTCGCCGAGCGCCTCGGCGGTGGTGGCGTCGAGCCAGGGATCGGGCGCCTCGGGTCCCCCGAGGCGCAGCGTCACGTACTGCAGTCGACCGATCTCGAAGATAAGGGCACGCAGGTGCAAGGTGAGCCACCACGGCTCGTCCACGCCCGTCGTGCCCGAGACGGACCGGTGGATCGCGACGTGGCGGCCGAGATCGGCGAAGGTCGCCGCGCTGACCTCTGCCGGCACCCCGTGGCCGGCGTGCCAGGCTCTCGCCGCCGGGAGGGCGGCGAGGAAGAGGTGAAGGTAGAAGCAGCTCCCTTCGAGGCCCAGGCTCGGCGGGAGCTGCGGCCAGCTGCCGCGCTCCGCCTCGGGGTCGCCGAGGCCCATCTCGAGCCGGGCGAGCGCGCGCTCGAGCAGCCACCAGCGCTCGGGGTCGCGCTCGGGGTCGGGCAGCGTTCGGCTGGCGTCGTCGCACGCCTCTGGCGGGCAACCGAGCGCGGCGAGCTCCTCTGCGGCCGCTGCGGGGCCCGGCAGCACGACCGCGGCCGGACCGAGACCGTCGAGCTCGGCGAGCCATCCCCGCTCGGCCTCGCCGAGCCCGAGGGTGAGGGCGACCTCCGCGGCGCGACGGGTCACCGGAGAGGCGCGCTGCCCGCGGGCACCGTGACGTGGCACGCCGCCTCGTGCCCCGGGGAGGAGACCGTCAGCCGCGGCGTGCGCTCGCCGCAGAGGGGGACGGCGAGCGGGCAGCGCCACCGGAAGCGGCAGCCCTCCCCGGGGTCGACGACGCGGGGGGGCTCGCCGACGTCGCTCGAGGTGATGGACAGCTCCGCCCGCGGATCCGGCACCGCAGAGAGCAGCAGGCGGGTGTAGGGGTGGACCGGCTCGTGGAGGACCTCTTCGGCCGGCCCATGCTCGACCACGTGTCCGGCGTACATGACGACCACGCGGTCCGAGACGTAGCGAGCGCTCGCGATGTCGTGGGTGATGTACAGGATCGAGACGCCCTCCTCCTCCCGGAGGCGGGCCATCACGTTGAGGAGGCCGATCCGGATCGACACGTCGAGCATCGACACGGGCTCGTCGGCGAGGATCAGCTTCGGCCGGTACGAGAGCGCCTGCGCGAACCCGACTCGCTGGCGCTGGCCGCCGGAGAGCTCGTAGGGGTACTTGGACATGACCTCGCGCGCGGGCACGAGGCCGACCACCTCGAGGACGCGCTCGGCCTCCTCCTCCCGCCGGCGCCGCGCGAGATCCCGCCGGTGCAGCTTCAGCCCGCGCAAGAGGGCGTAACCGATCGTGTGCGCCGGGTTGAGCGAGCTGAACGGGTCCTGGAAGACCATCGGGACCTCGCCGCGGTACTCGAGCAGCGACCGGCGGCGCCGCATCGCGGCGACCGGCGCGCCGCGGAAGAGAATCTCTCCCTCCGTCGGGCGGTAGACCTTGGCGAGCAGGCGCGCGACGGTGCTCTTGCCGCTCCCGCTCTCGCCCACGAGCGCGACGATCTCCCGCTCGTGCACGACGAGGTCGACCTCGTCCACCGCGTGAAGGGTACGGCCGCGCATCCCGCCGATACGGAAGTGGCGCGTCAGGCCGCGGGTCTCGAGAAGGGCCCCGCTGCCCCCCGCCGTCACGGCCGCCCGTCCTCGTAGAGCAGGCAGCGCACCTTCACCCCGTCGACCGCCGTGATGCCAGGCGCCGTGACGCCGCAGCTCGGCATCGCCTTGGGGCAGCGCGGACTGAAGTTGCACCCCGCCGGGAGGCGAGACAGGTCCGGAGGGCTTCCTGGTACGCCCTCGAGCGGCACGCGCGGCCCGTGGACCGAGGGGAAGGCGTCGAGGAGCCCGGCGGTGTAGGGGTGCAGCGGCTCGGCGAACAGACGCCCCGTCGGGCCGTCCTCGGCCACCTGGCCGGCGTACATCACGACAAGCCGGTCGGAGAAGTGGCTGACGAGAGACATGTCGTGGGTCACGAAGACGACCGCAAAGCCGATCTCGCGCTGGAGCTCCTTGATCTGCACCATCAGGGAGCGCTGGGCGACGACGTCGAGCGCCGAGGTGGGCTCGTCCATCAAGATGAGGTCCGGCGAGAACAGGAGCGCCATCGCGATCATGGCCCGCTGGCGCATTCCGCCGGACAGCTGGTGGGGATAGCTCTCGAGGTGGATCGGGTCGATGCCGACGAGCGCGAGCACCTGGCGTGAGCGCTCGCGGATCGCCTCCTTCCCTGTCTGCTGGTGGGCGCGCATCGTGTCGGCAAACTGGGCGCCGATCGACTTGACGGGGTTCAGCGCGTTCATCGCGCTCTGCATGACGACCGACAGGTCCCGCCAGCGCAGCGCCCGCAGCTCCTTGGCGGACATCTGCACCATGCTGCGGCCCCTGAACTCCACGTCGCCGGCGACGACTTCGGCGGGAGGGCTGAGCAGCTGGGCGATTGCGAACAGCATCGTCGACTTGCCGCAACCCGACTCGCCGACCACGGCGAGGAACTCCCCCGGCCCGAGCGTCAAGTCGACGGCGTCGACCGCTCGCGCCGCGCCGTGTCGCGTCACGTAGTCGACGGACAGGCCTCGCACCTGGAGGATCGGTGGTGCTTCGCCAAGCCGCTCCGGCTCGCCGGCCGCCGGCTCGCCTTCGGGGGGGCGGCCGGGTGGTCGCTCGCGCGGCGGCGGGGAGCCCGCGGCCACGGTCATCGACGCCGCCTGCGCACCGGTCGGAGGGCGGGATTGCTGATCTCGTCGAAGGCGTAGTTGAGAAGTGCGAATGAGGCGCCGAGCAACGAGATGCACACGCCGGGCATGACGGCCCAGAGCGGCGATCCGGTCTGGAGCGCCTCGTTGTTCTGCGCCCAGTAGAGCATCGTCCCCCAGCTGAGCGAGCTCGGGTTGCCGAGGCCGATGAACTGCAACCCGGCGGCGGTGACGATCGCGTAGAGGGTCGAGGAGAGGAAGATCGCGAGGATCAGCGAGGTCATCGTAGGCAGGATCTCGGAGAAGATGACCCTCCAGCGCCGCTCGCCTCGAAGTCGCGCCGCGACGAGGAAGTCCCGGTTGCGGATCGAGAGCGCCTGGGAGCGGAGCTGCCGGGCCCCGTAGGACCATCCGGTGACCGTCAGCACGGCGATGAGCACGGTGTCCCCGCCGTTCTTCGAGTAGGCGGCGATCACGATGATCAGCGGGAACGACGGGATGACGAGGAACACGTCGGTGAGGAGCGAGAGGAGGTCGTCGGCGATCCCGCCGAGATAGGCGGCCGACACGCCGATGATCGCCGACAGCACCGTGGTCAGCCCCCCGGCGACGACGGCGATGAGCAACGACTCGCGCGTCGAGTAGATCAGCTCGGCGAAGATGTCCTGCCCGTAGGTGGTGGTACCGAGCAGGTGGGCGGCCGAGGGGCCGGCGGCTCGGGCGAAGGTCTCGGCGTTCGGGTTGTCGTGGGCGACGAGCCCGGGGAAGAGCGCCAGGAACACGAAGACGACGAGGATCACGAGCCCGACCGTCGCCTTGCGGTTCGATCCGATGGCTCGGACCAGGTTGCCTACGGTCCCCGAACGCAGCCGCGCCAGGTAGGCGCGTGCGCCGCTCGGCGCGTTTTCCGGGAGGCTGGGGAGCACGCCGACACCCATGGTCCTGCCTACCGCTCGGTCCTCGTGCGCGGGTCCAGCGCCATCGTGAGGAAGTCGGCGACGAGCACGGCGACGAGCACGGCGACGGTGATCAGGAGGAACAGCATCTGCATGAGGGCGTAGTCCTCGTTCTCAACGGCTTCGATCAGCATGTAGCCGACGCCGGGGTAGCTGAAGACGTACTCGACGAGGATCGCCCCGCTCACGACGAAGCCGAGCGACATGGCGAAGCCGGTGAGGTTCGGGAGGATCGCGTTGCGGGCGGCGTAGTCGACCATGATGCGGAACGGCGACAGGCCCTTCGCCCGCGCCATGCGGACGTAGTCCTCGGCGAGGACCGTGATCATGTTGTTGCGCATCGTGAGGATCCACGAGCCGACCGAGGCGATGAGGATCACCAGCGACGGCAGGACGGCGTGGTCCAGGACGTCGCCGATGTAGTGCCACGAGAGGGCAGGAGTGTCGGTGAGCGAGTACCCGAAGCCCTGCGGCAGCCAGTGGTTGGAGATCGCGAAGAGCAGGAGCAGCAACAGCGCCAGCCAGAAGTACGGGAAGGCATTGGCGATGACGAAGATCGGCGGGAGCACGCTGTCGAGGACGCTCCCGCGACGCCAGGCGCTCACCGTGCCGATGGCCGTCCCGACGAGGAAGGCGAGGACCGTCGTCACTCCGACAAGGCCGAGCGTCCAGGGAAGCGCCCCGAACACGACGTGTGCGACCGATTCGGGGAAGAACGTGATCGACGAGCCGAAGTGGCCCGTCAGCATGTTCTTCAGGTACCCCCCGTACTGCGCGAGCGCGCCCTCCTTGCTGTTCACTCCGAAGGCGACCTCGAGCGCGCCGAGCGCCTGAGGGTTCAGGCGACCCTTGAAGCGCGCCAGAAGGGCGATCGCCGGGTTGCCCGGCATGAGCCTCGGGATGACGAAGTTGATCGTGAGGCAGGCCCAGAGGGTGAAGACGAAGAACCCCATGCGGCGCAGGGCGTAGCGCATCAGCTATCTCCTGCGCCGCCGGGGTCCGTCGTCACGTCCTACCTACGTTTCCTTCCTCGCCGTCACTTCGGCTGCAGGTGGAGCAACATCTGCTCGTTGTCCGGGTAATTGTACGGCGCCGGCTGCGCGTAGGGGTCGGATGGGCTCACCCAACCGGTGAAGGCCGACGTGTTGTACTGGTACCAGTCGACCGACTCGGTCATCGGGATCACCGGGACCTGGGAGAGCATGACGTTCTCCAGCTGGTCCACGATGTTGTGCTGGGCGGCCGCGCTCGTCGTCGTCGCGTACTCGTTGATCAGCTTGTCGGTCGCCGGGTTCGAGTAGCGCTCGTAGTTCGTGGCGGCGATCTTTCCGATCGGCGCGGTGTTGGCGCTGTAGAGCAGCTGGCGCAGCTCGTAGTACGGCGTGGGGCCGCCGAACTCGTTGTCGTAGGCCAGCTGGAAGTTGCCCGTGTAGATCTTGGTGTCGAAGTCGGTGCCCGCCAGGTTGTCGACGGTGACCTTGATCCCGACCGCCGCGAGCTCGCTCTGGATGATCTGCAGCGAAGCCACCCAGTCGGAGTTGCCCCCGACGTTGATCACCGAGAACGACAGCTGCTTGCCGTTCTTCTCGAACACGCCGCCCGCGCCCCTCTTGTAGCCGTCCTTCTCGAGGATGGAGATGGCGCGCGCCGGGTCGTAGCGGTAGCCGTACTTCGCCTCGAGCGACGGGTCCAGCCAGGACTTGAAGGTCGGGGTGACGATGCCCGTCTGGTTGGCCGCAGGCTCGTAGCCGTACTCGCCGATCGCCGCGACCTTTGCCCGGTCTACGGCGAAGGCCATCGCCTGGCGGACCGCCACGTCGTCGAGCGGCGGCACCTTCTCGTTGATGAAGAGCGAGACGTTCGCCACCGGCGGGAACCAGTAGTGGTTGTTCTTGCTCTTCGAGGCGTAGAAGGACTTGATGCTCGGGATGAACTGGCCGCCCCAGGTCGCCTGACCCGTCGCGAGCTCCGTGTTCGCCGGCTGGTTGGAGGTGAACGCCGGATAGATGACCTTGGCGATCTTGGGCTCGCCGGGTTGCCAGTAGTGCGGGTTCGCCGCGAACGTGATGCTCTGGCCGCTGCAGCTTTGGACCGTGAACGGGCCTGTCCCGATCGGGTTCGTGTCGGCGTAGGTCACGGGGTTCTTCACGGTGGCCCAGATGTGCTGCGGCACGATGAAGACCTGGTCGGCGACATAGTAGAAGTACGGGACCGCCGTCGTCTTGAAGGTCATGACGACATTGTCGCCTTGCTGGACGACGCTCTTCAGCACCGACCAGACCGAGGTGAGGTCGAGCGCCGGGAACTTCTTCATCAGCTGGAACGTGAACACGACGTCGGCTGCGGTGAGCGGCGTGCCGTCGCTGAACTTCACACCCTTGCGGATCGTGAAGGTGAGCACCTTGTTGCTGTCGCTCCAGGCGTAGGACGTCGCGAGCATCGGCGTCGTCTTGCCGCTCTCCAGCGTGTCGACATAGACGAGCGGCTCGTAGATAGGCGTGGCGACGCCGTTGCCGAGCACGCCCCCCTGGAACGGGTTGAAGCCGCAGGTCCAGAGCGATCCGGTCTCGTTCGAGATGACGAGCGTCCCGGACGGGGAGGACGCCCGCGCCACCGGGCGGACATGCCCCGCCGCGCGGGAGCTCGGCCTGGCGCGCGCCGCGAGCGCCGTGGGGCTCGTCCCGATCCCGACCGCGAGCGCTCCGAGCGGGGCGATCAGCGAGATTGCCAGCCAGTTTCGTCTCAACTTCGTGCTCCTTCCATGACCTTCGTTGCCCTCGAGCTACCCACGAGCCCCCCTTTCATCCTCTGTTGCACCTGCCTTTCCCGGGCGCCGCACCGGCACCTCGAGAACCTCGCCCCCGGTCCAGCGGAGCCGCCCGGGCGCCGGCGCCCCGGCCGCCTCGAAGCCGAGCAGGGCGGCGCCGACGAGCGCGGCGTCGAGCGGGCGCGCCGCCAGGACGAGCTCGGGAGGGAAGGGCGTGCCGGTCTTCAGCGCTGCCTCGATCGGGCCCGTCAACCGATCGAAGGAGCGCACCATCCCGCCACCGACGGCGATGCGCGCCGGGTCGATGGCGTTCACCAAGTTCACGAGGTGGAGCGAGAGCTCGGCGACGAGCGCCGAGACGAGGTCGTCCAGCTGCTCGTCGCCGGCGGACGCCCGGTCGAAGACCTCCTCGGCCGTGACGGGCCGCCCGAGCAGGCGCGATCCGGCTGCCGCGAGCCCGATGCCGCTGACGCTGTCCTCGAGCATCGGCCGCTCCCCGATCGCGACGCCGAGGCCGGAGAGGCCGACGAGGTTGTAGCCGACCTCGCCGGCGGCGCCGTGGGCGCCTGCGACGACCTGACCGCCGACGACGACCGCCGCACCGAGCCCGGTGCCGAGGTTGAGGTAGACGCCAGGGTCTGCGCCGGCAAGAGCGCCGAAGCGCGCCTCGGCGGCCGCGGCCGCCTTCACGTCGTTCGCGGCGCGCACCGGCACCCCGAACCTCTCCTCGAGGGTCGCGCCGAGCGCGAGTCCCTCCCAGCCGGCGATCGCCGGCGCCAGCTCGACGCGCTCTTTGCGTGGGATGCCGATGGTCGCAACGCCGACCGCCGCCAGCCGTGCGCCGCTGCCGGTGCCGTCGAGGAGCGCGCGGCCGTTGCTTGCCGCCCGCTCGAGCACGACCGCCGCCCCCTCGTCCCGCCCGGTCGCGACGAGGCTCGTCCCGAGGCATTCGCCCGAGAGGCTGCACACGGCGGCGGCGACCTTCGTCCCGCCGAAGTCCAGACCGAGCACGACCGGCGCAGCTGCGCCCTCCCCGACCGAGACCGCCATCACCCCCGAACCCGCGGCAGGCTCCCCCGCCCTGTGGCCCTATTAACAGTAAACCTACCTATTTTCAAGCCGCCGGGCAAGGGGCTACTGTGAACGCATCGTCACGCGACCATCGCGCCAGCGCTAGCGCCCGAGAGCCCCACGATGGCGACGCGCCCCGAGGCCAACGGCGAAGGACCGGCCGATCCACAGGTCGTCGCCGGCCGGCCCCAGCTGCTGCGGGCCATGAACGAGGCGACGCTCCTCAACGCCCTGCGTCGGGATGGATCGCTGATGCGCACCGACCTCGCGAGGATCTCGGGACTTTCCAAGCCGACGGTCGCCCTCGGGCTCGCCAATCTCGAGCGCGACGGGCTCGTACGCGTCGCCGGCCGGCGGACCGGCGTCCGCGGGCCGGCCGCGTTGTTCTACGCAGTACGCCCCGAGGCCGGCTACGTGCTCTCGCTCGACGTCGGCGGCGAGTACGTGCGGGGTGCCCTCGCCGACCTCGGCGGCAACGTGCGAGCCCACGGCAAGGCGAGCGTCCACGCGGCGAGCAGCCAGACGCGTGCGGCGGCGCTCATCGCGCTCGCCGACGAGCTCGCCGCCGACGCCGGCGTGACGCGCTCGGCCATCGCGCAGACGATCGTCGGGAGCCCGGGGATCTACGACCGCCGACGCGACGCCCTGAAGCTCGCGCGCGGCCTTCCCGGCTGGGAAAGCCCCGGCGTGCTCACGGAGCTCCGACGGGCCTTCGGCCGCAAGACGCTCGTCGAGAACGACGTCAACCTCGCCGCGCTCGCCGAGCGCGACCGCGGCCACGGCCGCGACATCGACGCCTTCGCGTTCGTCTCGGTCGGCACCGGCATCGGGATGGGGCTCGTGCTGGCGGGAGAGCTGCGCCGCGGGGCGCACGGCGCGGCGGGAGAGATCGGCTTCCTGCCGCTCGGAGAAGGCGGCGGGCTCGACTCCTCGGACGCGCGCCGCCGGGGCACGCTCGAGGCGGCGGCCTCTGCCGCAGGGATCGTCCGTTCGGCACGCCGTCGCGGCATGCGCGGGCGCCTCTCCCCACGCGAGGTCTTCAGCGCCTGGGCGGCCGGCGACCTCAAGGCGGCAGAGGTCGTCGCCGACGAGGCGCGACTCGTCGCCCGGGCGATCGCCTCGATCGCCGTGGTCGCGGACCCGTCGCTTGTCGTCCTCGGCGGCGGCATCGGCTGCGCGCCGGGCTTCGCCGACGTCGTAGCGGCCGACCTGCCGTCGCTTCTCCCTGTGGTCCCGGAGATCCGCGTGAGCGCGCTCGGCGACGAGGTCGTCGTCGAAGGAGGCATCGTCGCCGCGATCGACCTCGCCTGGCGCGAGATCCTCTCCCGCTGACGGGCAGCCCGGCCATCCGGAGCGCTTCCGCGCGTAGCCCGTCACGCGGCGCCGACGCCCACCTCGACGGCGTCGGGAACGGCCGAGATCCCCCGCCGGGGAAGGACGATCTCGTCGACGATCCCGTAGTCCCGCGCCTCCTCGGAGGTCATGAAGAAGTCCCGGTCGATGTCTCGCTCGACGCGCTCGAGCGGCTGGCCCGTGTGGTGGGCGAGGATGTCGGCCATGCGCCGGGTCGTCGCGAGCACCTCCCGGAGCTGGATCTCCATGTCCCGGGGAGCGCCGCGCGTGCCAGCCGAGCCCTGGTGGATCATGATCTTCGAGCTCGGGAGCGCCATGCGCTTGCCCGGCGTGCCGCCGGCGAGGATCATCGCCGCTGCGGACATCGCCATCCCGACGCAGACGGTCGAGACGTCGCAGTGGACGTGCTGCATCACGTCGTAGATCGCCATGCCGGAGTAGGCGAGGCCACCGGGCGAGTTGACGTAGAGGTGGATGAGGGACTGGTAGCTCGGCATCGTCCGCCTCGGCTCGGGATCGGGCACACGGGTCGCCCTCCGACAGTCGCCCCCGAGGGCGCGCGCCGAGGGTTGCGCTCGACAGCATATCTCACATTCGAGATGCTGTTAACGAGGTAGACTTCTGGCCGTGCGTCGGCATGAGGACTACCTTCCCGGCTTCGCCGAGATGGCGCGGCGGCGCAGGGAGATCGTCGAGTCGCTGACGGCGCGCCGGGTCGAGCTCGGGCTCTCCCAGACCGAGGTCGCGGCGCGCATGGGCACCTCGCAGTCGGCGGTGGCCCGCCTCGAGTCCGGCCACGCCGACGTGCGCCTCTCCAGCCTCGAGCGCTACGCGGCCGCGGTCGACCAGGTCATTCAGCTGAAGCTCAGCGAGCCCGACGAGAGCGGGAGCCGGTGAGCACCGGCTGGCGCGGGGCCTCGCCGGGCGCCGACGCCGAGCGCGCGCTCTTCGAGCGCCGCATCGTCCTTCTCGGCGGGCAGGTCGACACCGGGCGCGCCACGGACGCCGCCGCCGCGCTGATGACGCTCGACGCCCTCGGCGACGACCCGGTCGAGCTGCGCCTGAACGCCGAGTCCGACTCGCTCGACACCGCCTTCACCCTCGTCGACACCATCGACGCGCTCGGCGTCGAGGTCCACGCGACGGTGGCGAGCACGGTCGGCGGGACGATGGCCGGGGTGCTCGCCGTCTGCACGCTCCGGCGCATCGGCGAGCTCGGAAGGGTGCAGCTGCGTGAGCCCGAAGAGGAGCTCGCGGGGTCGGCGGCGGACCTCGCCCGCCGGGCGACCGCCCTCGAGTCCCGTCTTGCGGACTTCGTGCACCGCCTGGCCGAGGCGACGGGCCGCCCTTTCGAGCACGTCGAAGCCGATCTCCGGTCGGGCCGGTCGCTCGGCGCCGAGGGGGCTCTCGCCTACGGGCTCGTCGACGAGATCGTCCGCCGGCGCCGCTGACGCCCGACCGGCGGCCCGCGCGCAATCTGGCCGCTCGGCTCGGGCGGGCTGGCGCCGGGCTGGCTCAGCTCGCGAGCGTCGCCTCGCCCGCGTGCCACTCGCAGGGCGTGAGGCCGCCCGCCTGCAGCGCGGCGACGGTCCGGAGCACCTCGGTCACGCTGCGGCCGGTGTCGAGGCCGTAGACCGAGACGTGGCGGATCACCCCGTCGGGGTCGACGACGAACGTCGCGCGGAGCGCCACGCCGGACTCCTTGTCGAGGATGCCGAGCGCGCTCGAGAGCTCCCGCTTCACGTCGGCGAGCATCGGGACGGGGAGATGACGGAGGTGCGGATGCCGCTCGCGCCACGCGACGTGGACGTACTCGCTGTCGACGCTGAAGCCGACGACGGCGGCGCCGAGGGCGGCGAACTCCTTCCTGGCCGCCCCGAAGGCGGCGATCTCCGTCGGGCAGACGAAGGTGAAGTCCATCGGCCAGGAGAACGCCACGAGCCACTGCCCGGCGAAGTCCTTCGAGCTCACCCGGATGATCTTGGGGTCATCGACGCCATCTGCAGCCGCGAGGTCGAACTCCGGGAAACGGTCTCCGACGGTGAGCATGGCGGGTCTCCTCCTCGACTCGGCGTGATGGCAAGAGAGCCGCTCCGGCACGCCAGACGATGCCGGAGGACTCAGCAGTCCGGAACGAATCCAAGTGGCGATCTATTCCATCGCCGATCGCCGACGGCGCGGTCGGCAGGCTCACGCCTCGGGCGCGCCCGCCGCGGCGAGCCAGTGGCGTCAGTGGTGGAAGGCGACCCGGCGGGCCGGAGCGACGCCGCCCGTCGGGCGCCGCGCCTCCAGGCCGTGGACGGCGTCGCGGAGGTCGGCGAGGAACAGCTCGGCGAGGTCCCGGCTGAAACCGTTGCGCACGACGACCCGCGCCACCGCGACGTCCTCGAGCGCCGGTGGCATGTGATAGGCGGGGACGATCCAACCGTGGGCGCGCAGCGCCTCGGAGAGGTCGAAGACGGACCACCCCCGCCCGTCCGCGTCGTCGAGGCGGAATGCGACCACCGGGACGCCCTCGCCTCGCGAGACGAGGACGAGCGGGCCGATCTCCCCGACACGCGCGGCCAGCCACTCGGCCGTGGCACGAGAGGCGGCGTGGACCTCGCGATAGCCCTCCGTGCCGAGGCGCAGGAAGCTGTAGTACTGGGCGGCGACCTGCGCGCCGGGACGGGAGAAGTTGAGCGTGAAGGTCGGCATCGTCCCCCCGAGGTAGTCCACGTCGAAGACGAGCTCCTCGGGAAGTGCCGATCGCTCCCTCCACAGCGCCCACCCGACCCCGGGATAGACGAGGCCGTACTTGTGGCCGGAGGCGTTGATCGACGCGACGCGCCCGAGCCGGAAGTCCCAGACGAGGTCCGGGTCGAGGAAGGGGGCGACGAAGCCGCCGGAGGCGCCGTCGACGTGCATCGGCACGTCCGGGCCGCCCCCCGCGGCGAGGTCGTCGAGCGCGGCGGCGATCGCCGCGACGGGCTCGTAGGCCCCGTCGTAGGTCGACCCGAGGATGGCGACGACGCCGATCGTGCCCTCGTCGCAATGCCCCACCGCCCCCGACGGGGTGAGGTGCGTGGCGCGCCCTGCCCCCTCGGCGTCGCCGACCGGGACGAGGCGAGCATCGACGTCGAAGTAGCGGCAGAACTTCTCCCAGCAGACCTGGGCGTTGGCACCGAGCACGAGGTTCGGCCGCGCGGGCCCGCCGGCAGCGCCCTGGCGCCGGCGCCAACGGTGGAGCAGCGCGAGGCCGGCGAGCATGCACGCCTCGCTCGAGCCGACAGTCGAGCAGCCGACCGCCTCACCCCCGCCGGGCGCGTGCCACAGGTCGGCAAGGATGCTCACGCAGCGGCGCTCGAGCTCGGCCGTGCGCGGGTACTCGTCCTTGTCGATGAGGTTCTTCGACGAGCACTCCGCCATGAGCCGCTCGGCGGCGGGCTCCATCCAGGTCGTTACGAAGGTCGCGAGGTTGAGCCGGGCGTGCCCGTCGAGCATGAGCTCGTCGTGGACGACCTGGTAGGCGAGCTCGGCCGGCATCCCCTCGGCACGCAGGCGGTGCTTGGGAACCTCGCCGGCGTCGTCGATGTGCGCGAACTGCGGCCGGAGGCTGAGCGCCGCGTCCCGCGCAGCCGTGTCGTGGCGGTGCAGTGCCATCGGCCAAGACTACCGGGCCGCCGCGAGCCGCTCCCGGTAGGCTGCGGAGGTGCCGGAGGCGACGGCAGCAGCCGCCTGGGGCGCAGAGCTCGCGCGCTGGGCGATTCCCGACGCGGTCGTCGCCCGCGCCGGCGCGAGCCCGTACTTCTTCGAGGTCGGCGAGTTCGCGACGAGAGCCGACGAGGCCCTCGGCCGCCAACGGCACAGCGTGTCGGATGCGATGGCCCTCCAGGCGCTGCCGCGCGGCGGCTCGGTCCTCGACGTCGGATGCGGCGCGGGTGCGGCGAGCCTTCCGCTCGCCGAGCGGGCGGGGCTCCTCCTCGCCGTCGACGAGAGCACCGAGCTTCTCGACGCCTTCGCCGAGCGCGCGGTGGCCAGCGGGACGCCGTTCCGCACGTTCGCCGGGCGCTGGCCAGAGGTCGCCGGCGAGGTTCCGGTCGCCGACGTCGCCGTGTGCCACCACGTCGCCTACAACGTCGCCGATCTTGGCGGCTTCGCCGCGGCGCTCGGCTCGCACGCCAGGCGTCGAGTCGTCCTCGAGCTCACCTCGAGCCACCCTCTTGCGTGGACGAGCCCGTACTGGCGCGCGCTGCAGGACGTCGTGCGCCCGGACGGCCCGGTCGCGGCCGACGCCGAGGCGCTGCTCCGCGAGCTCGGACTCGACGTGCGAGCGGTGAGCTGGCGGCAGCCGCGACAGCAGCTCGACGACGCCGCCATCGGCAGGCTGGCACGCCGGCTCTGCCTCGGTCCCGACCGGTACGCCGACCTCACCGCCGCGCTCGCCGAGATGCCTCCGCCGCGCTGGCGCGACCTGTCTACCCTCTGGTGGGACAACGGAGGGACATGAGGGGCGGGCGGGTCCGACCTCGCGGCGACGCCCGGGCCGCCCGTAGAGGCCGCGCCGCTTCGGCTCAGCGCCCGAAACGGCGCTCGCGCCGCGCGAAGTCGCGAAGGGCTCGAAGGAAGTCCACCCGCCGGAACGCCGGCCAGTAGGGATCTACGAAGACGCATTCGGCGTAGGCGGACTGCCACAGGAGGAAGCCGGAGAGCCGCGACTCACCGCTCGTGCGGATGACGAGGTCGGGATCGGGGAGGTCCGCCGCGTAGAGGTGATCCGCGATGCCTGCCGAGTCGATGCGCTCGGCGATCTGCTCCGGCGGGACGCCGTCGGCCGCGAGGTCGGCGACGAGCGAGCGGCAGGCGTCGACGATCTCCTGGCGGCCGCCGTAGCACAGCGCGATGTTCACGTGCCACTGGCCTGTGCCGGCTGCACCCTCGGCCTGCTTCGCAGCCCGCGAGAGCGAGGCCGGGAGCCGGTCGAGGGTACCGCTCACCGACAGCGAGAACCCGAGCCGCGCCGCGAGGCCCGGCAGCCGCCCGAAGAGCTCGACGAGGACGGCGAAGTACGGCTCGAGCTCGGCGGCGTCGCGCTGGAGGTTCTCCGTCGACAGCACCCAGGCGGTCACGGCCGGGATCTTGAGCCCGGCGCACCAGCCGAGGAACTCCTCGAGCTTGGCCATGCCGCTCCGGTAGCTGAGGCTGTAGTCCTCATGGCCCTCGGCGCGAGCGAACCGGCGATGCCCGTCGAGGATCACCCCGACGTGGCCCGGCAGCGCCGCCGCCGGGAGGCGGCGGACGAGCCGGTGCTCGTAGTAGCGGTACACGGCCTGCGGGAGCGCCACCGTTCGCCAGGCACCTCACGAAGCTCGAACTCGGGAGATGTTGGCACGTCCGGGCGTCCGGCGCCCGCCGGCCTGGCATACCATGCCGCAGGCGGAGCAAGGGCTGGCGGTGGGAGGCTCGGGATGAGGGCAGCGGTCTACCGGACCACGGGGAATGCCGCAGGCGTGCTCTCCGTCGAGCAGATCGAGACGCCGGCCCCCGGCCCCGGCCAGGTCCGCGTGCGCGTCGCCCTCTCAGGTGTCAACCCGACCGACTGGAAGACCCGTTCGGGTCTGACCGGCGCGCCGCCGCGCGACTTCCAGGTGCCACACCACGACGGGGCTGGCGTCGTCGACGCCGTCGGCGCCGGGGTGACCGGCCGGGCCGTCGGCGAGCGTGTCTGGTGCTACCTGGCAGCGGCGGGCAACCCCTACGGCACCGCCGCCGAGTACTGCGTCGTGCCGGCGGAGCGCGCGGTGCCGCTCCCGGACGGCGTCACGGACGAGCTCGGCGCCTGCGTCGGGGTGCCGGCTCTCACCGCGGCGCACTGCCTCGGCGGCCGGCCCGACGGTCTCGCCGGCAGGACCGTCCTCGTCGCCGGAGGCGCCGGCGCCGTCGGGCACTTCGCGATCGAGCTCGCCAAGCACGCCGGAGCCCGCGTCGTCACGACCGTCAGCACCGAGGAAAAGGCCGCGCTCGCTCGGGCCTCGGGTGCCGATCTCGTCGTTCGCTACCGCGAGCCCGGGACGATCGAGCAGATCCGTGCCTTCTCGCCCCGCGTCGACCGTATCGTCGAAGTCGCCCTCGGCGCCAACCTCGACCTCGACCTTGCCGTCGCAGGCTACGGGACCGTGGTCGTCGTGTACGCGAGCGAGGCGACCGACCCGGTCGTCCCGACGCGGCGGCTGATGAACGCCAACGCGACACTGCGCTACGTCATCCTCTACGGCGTGCCGGCCGAGGAGATCGCCGCGGCCGTCGCCTGGACGAGCGCCGCGCTGGCAGAGGGCGCGCTGACCGCCCTGCCGATCCGTCGCTTCCCCCTCGAGGAGGTCGCCGAGGCGCAGGATGCGGTGGAAGCCGGCGCGGTCGGCAAGGTCGTGGTCGTTCCGTAGATCCCGTGATCCGCCAGCCCGGGCCCGGCCGGGGCGTGCGACGCGGGCGCCCCATCCCTGGAGCGACGGCTCGGTGAGCTCGTCCCTTCCGGCATGCCGGCCGGGGAGCCAACCGAACAGCTGGATCTGGCAGATACGGCCGTCGTCCAGGATCACGGCGGCGGCGGACCGAGACCGAGGTAGCTGAGCGTCGCCGTCGGGACCCAGGACACGACCGAGATCACCATGATGAGCATCCACGTCCTCGGGACGAACTTCGAGCCCATGGGCAGGACGAGGAGGATCGGCGGGATCGCGTAGACCGAGTCGACGAGGCGCATCGGCACAGAGTCGAGCGCGCCCCCGGCGAAGCAAGCCGCCGCTCCCCAGGCGGCCCCGACGATGCTCGAGAGGACCGCCGCGCCGATCCCGACCTCGAGGGACACCTGGCCGCCGAGCATCAGCCGACCGAGCACGTCGTAGCCGACGTCGTCGGTGCCGAGCGGGTGGCCGCGGCCCAGGTCCGACCACGGCCGCTGCCGCGCTGGCCAAGGCGCACCCTCGGGTCGACCACGGCGTACAGCCGGAGCGCCGCGCAGCTCGGAACCCGCGACGAACGAGGCGGCGGGCGCCAGCCGCGACCGCAGCCACCCACCGGCGAGGGGAGCCGCCGTCCCCGGCGGTCGCGCCATGGTCCGGCCGGGCATCGTACGATTGCCGGATCCGGGTCGCGATCGTCACAGGGGCCGGCCAGGGGATCGGGAAGGCGACGGCGCTCCGGCTCGCCGCGAGCGGGCTGCACGTCGTGTGCGCCGACCGCGACCCTGGCTCGGCGGAGCGCACCGCCTCGCTCGCGCGCGAGCGGGGGCGGGCGGCGAGCGCGCGCGTCGCCGACGTCAGCCGTGACGCCGACTGCCAGGAGCTCGCCGAGCTCGCCTCGGGGTTCGGCGAGCTGGCCGTGCTCTGCAACATCGCGGGGATCAGCCCCTTCTCGAGCGGCATCGCCCAGGTGAGCGAGGAGCTCTGGGATCGGGTGCTCGCCGTCAACGTGAAGTCCGTGTTCCTGCTGAGCAGGGCATGCCTCGCGCAGCTCAGCGCCACGCCGGACGCCGTCATCGTCAACATGGCCTCGGTCCACGCGTTCGCCTCGCTGCCGGACAGCGCGCCCTACGCCGCCTCGAAAGGGGCGGTGGTCGCCCTCACACGCCAGATGGCGGTCGACCTCGCGTCCTCCGGCGTCCGCGTGGTCGCGGTCGCGCCGGGAGCGGTTGACACGCCCTCCAGCTACACGAGCGCGCTCGGGCTCGGGGCGGACAGCCACGAGCTCGGTGCGCTGAAGGACCCGCACCACCTGGGTTGGCTCGCCGCGCCCGACGACGTCGCCGAGGTCGTCGCCTGGCTCGCCTCTCCGCAGGCCCGCTTCGTCAACGGGACGACGGTGGTCGCCGACGGGGGAATGCTCGCCCAGCTCCCTCGCAGCTGAGCGGTCTGCCGGGCCGCCATGCGCAAATCGTCGCACGTCCGGCGGCTCGGCCGCATGGATGGCGACTCGGCTGGAACCTCGGCCGCGCCCGGCGGCTCTCGCGAGACGCCCGACCTGCTGGGCGGGCTCATAGCCTGCCGGGATGGACCTCGACGGGCTCACCGTCGCGAACCGCCGCCGCCTGCCCGGGCACCTGTCACGCGCACGGAAGGCGGGGAGCGGCGCCGAGCGGGCGCCCGTTAGCCAGCGCATGTCGACGCCCCGCGACCAGCGGGGAGCCCGGGGACGCGCACCGCGGCCACGAGGAAGCCGGCGCGGCGGCCGGCGAGCGGGTCCGGACTAGCCGGTCGTGCCACCCTTCAGCGCCCGGTAGCGGCGAATCAGGGTGTTTGTCGAGGAGTCGTGGGTGAGCGCGGGCTCGGCGTCGCTCTCGAGCTCGGGCAGGATCGCCTTGGCGAGCACCTTCCCGAGCTCGACGCCCCACTGGTCGAAGGAGTCGACGCCCCAGACGCATCCCTGGGTGAAGACGCTGTGCTCGTAGAGGGCGACGAGGGCGCCGAGCGTCCGCGGGTCAAGGACCTCGGCGAGGAGCACGTTGGTCGGCCGGTTGCCCTCCATCACCCGGTGCGGGACGAGCGCCTCCGGCGTGCCCTCGGCTCGCACCTCGTCGGCCGTCTTTCCGAAGGCGAGCGCCTGGGCCTGCGCGAAGACGTTCGAGGAAAGGATGTCGTGGTGGTCCCCCAGCGGGTTGAGCGACCTCGCGAAGCCGATCAAGTCGACGGGCACGAGCCGCGTCCCCTGGTGGATCAGCTGGTAGAAGCTGTGCTGGCCGTTGGTGCCGGGCTCGCCCCAGAAGACGGCGCCGGTCGGGTAGTCGACGCGGCTCCCGTCGAGTGTGACGTGCTTGCCGTTGGACTCCATCGTGAGCTGCTGGAGGTAGGCCGGGAACCGCTTGAGATACTGGTCGTAGGGCATCACGCCGAAGGTCTCGGCCCGGAAGAAGTCGGCGTACCAAATGGCGAGCAGCCCCATGAGCACCGGCAGGTTGGACTCGAGCGGAGCCGAGCGGAAGTGCTCGTCCATCTCGTGGAACCCTGAGAGCAGCTCTCCGAATCGCTCCCTACCGAGGGCAATCATCGTCGAGAGCCCGATCGCCGAGTCCATCGAGTACCGCCCGCCGACCCAGTCCCAGAAGCCGAACATGTTGTCGGTGTCGATGCCGAACTCGGCGACGCCCTTGGCGTTCGTGGACACCGCGACGAAGTGCCTGGCGACGGCGGAGTCCTCGCCAAGCTTGGACACCAGCCAGGCTCTGGCAGAGGTCGCGTTCGTGATCGTCTCGAGCGTCGTGAAGGTCTTCGAGGAGACGACGAACAACGTCTCCTCCGCCGAGAGGTCGGACGTCGCCTCGACGAGGTCCGTGGAGTCGACGTTGGAGACGAACCGGAACGTCATGTCGCGCTTGGTATAGCGGCGCAGCGCCTCGTACGCCATCACCGGGCCGAGGTCGGACCCGCCGATCCCGACGTTGACCACGTTGCGGATCGCCTTGCCCGTGTGCCCGCGCCACTCGCCGGAACGCACGCGCTCGGCGAAGGCACCCATCCGGTCGAGGAC
>JAKAOD010000359.1 GCA_021823365.1 Actinomycetes bacterium
CGAGGGTGCCACCGACCGCGTCGTCGCCGAATTGCAGGAGGCTCACCGCGAGCGTGAGGCGGCCGAGCAGACCCTCGACCACGTCGTCGCTGAGTTGCAGGAGGCTCACCGCGAGCGTGAGGCGGCCGAGCAGACCCTCCGAGAGACCGCGGAGGCGCGGACAGCCATCGAGGGTGAGCTTGGCCAGCTCCGCGATCGCCTCAAGGCACAGGCCACTGCGTACGACAGGACGCTCACGGCGCTGTCGGTCGCCCAGGGACGCCTCGAGCGGGCCCGCCTCCGCCAGAGCGAGTTGACCGAGGCGCTCGGAGGGGCTCGGCAGGAAGGAGACCGCACGGCGCGCGAGCTTGCTGCCTTTGAGGCCTCTGCGCTTCTTCGTGCGGCTGCCCCGTTGCGGCGCGTGATCGAACGCAATGCACCGCCGGGCTCGCGCCGCCGGCGACTGTACGGCGCCGCGGTGGGCAAGGCCGTCCAGACCTTCCTGCCTCAAAGCTCCCGGTCCGAAGCCGCACAGGTCGCAGCGCAATCACCTCCCATCCGCCTGCGCTCGGTTGAGGACGCCGAGGTCACGATCGTCATTCCCGTCCACGGCCAGTGGGCTCTCACTGCAGAGTGCCTCCGATCGATTGCGCGGGATGTGTCGTCGAGCACCTACCGCGTCATCGTCGTGGACGACGCGTCGAAGGACGAGACCCCGGACCGGCTGGCCCGCGTCGAGGGCGCCGAGGTGATCAGGCTTGCGAAGAACCGCGGCTTCCTCCAGGCCGCCAACGTGGGTATTGCCGCCGCCGCCAGCCGCTACATCGTCCTGCTCAACAACGACACGATCGTGACTCCCGGATGGCTCGATGCCCTGGTGGAGACCGCCGAGAGCGACCCGACCGTCGGGATTATCGGCGCGAAGCTCGTCTACCCGGACGGTCGGCTGCAGGAAGCGGGAAGCATCATCTTTCAAGACGGTACGGGCTGGAACTACGGCCGGGGCGCCAGTCCAGACGACCCGGCATACTGCTTCCCACGCGAGGTCGACTACTGCTCTGCTGCCTGTGTACTGGTCCGGAGAGAGGTCTTCGACGCGCTCGGCGGATTCGATCCTCGCTTCGAGCCTGCCTACTACGAGGACACTGACCTCGCCTTCTCAGCGCGAGAGCTCGGCTACCGGGTTCTCGTTCAGCCGAACTCGGTAGTGATCCATGCCGAGGGGGCCTCGCACGGCAACGACATTGCCGTCGGTGGGAAGATGAATCAGGCGCGCAACATAGAAGTGTTCCGGACCAAGTGGGCGGGGCGCCTGAAAGACCAGTACCCGGCCCATCCCGCCTCGATCCGACTGGCGAGCCGCAGAGCGCTTTCAGGGCGAGTCCTCGTCATGGATCACCAGACACCGACGCCCGATCGCGACTCGGGCTCGCGGCGAATGTTCGAGTTCATCTGCCTTCTCGTCGACCTCGGCTTCGCCGTGACCTTCGTTCCCCATGACTGGCACGCCGACAGCACGCCCTACGCACTGCGGCTGCGCGAGATGGGCGTCGAGGTGGAGCACGGTCCGGGGAGGCTGCGAGAGATCATTCAGGGACTCGCGCCCGAACTCCGTCTCGTGGTGCTCTCACGGCCCGCGGTCGCCTGGCCCCATCTTCCCCTCGTAAGAGAGCTCGCTCCACAGGCCAAGATCGTCTACGACACCGTCGATCTCCACTTCGTCCGCGAGCGGCGTCGAGCCGAGATCGAGGCCGACCCCGAGGTGAGGAGGATGGCGGAACACAACCACTATCTGGAGGTCACACTGGCGCGTGCCGCCGACGCCACGCTTGTCGTCTCACCGGTCGAGAAGGAAATCCTCCTCGACGAAGAACCGACGCTCCAGGTCCGGGTGCTTCCCAACATCCATGCCGACCATCAGCCCGGCCGGCTCTTCTCGCACCGCCAGGGTCTGCTCTTCGTGGGCAGCTTCCCCCATCCTCCCAACCGCGACGGCGCGCGCTGGCTCGTCGAGGAGATCCTTCCCCTGGTGCACCGCGAGCTTCCCGACGTACCTCTCCACATCGTCGGTAGCCACCCGACGGACGAAATCATGGCGCTCGCCCGACGACACGTGCGCGTACTCGGTTGGGTGCGCGACCTCACCTACCTGTACGAGTCGAGCCGGTTGTTCGTCGCGCCCCTCCGATACGGAGCAGGGATGAAGGGCAAGGTCGGCGAAAGCCTCTCGCACGGGCTGCCGGTCGTCACGACTCGCATCGGCGCCGAGGGCATGGACCTCGTCGACGGCAGGGACGTCCTCATCGGCGACGACGCCGCGAGCTTCGCCAGGGCTGTCGTGCGCGCCTACCAAAGCCGCGAGCTGTGGACGTCCCTCGCGGCCAACGGACGGCAGACGATCGCCGATCGCTACTCCCCGCCCGCCGTCCGCCCAATGCTCAGCGCCTTACTCGATGAGCTGGGAGTCATGCCGCACGACGCACTCGTCGAGTAGGTACCTGTCGCTCGGAGCACAGTGACATACGCACCCGACAGGCCCACCGCCGGCTTGCCCTCGACGGAGGCTGGACCTGGCAGGACAACCAGGCGGCGCAGTGTGCCTTCGTGGATGCCCTTGGCTGCCACGATCGCTATCTACGCGTTGCTGAGCTTGGCCGGAAACCTCACCTCATGGCTACATGGCGCTGGACAGTGGCTCCCCTGCCGCGGCTGCGGCGACACCGGACAAGAGGTGTGGTTCCTCGCCTCGGGTGCGCACGCGGCGGCTCACCTCGAGAACCCGCTCAGAACCACCTGGATCAATGCTCCGCGCGGCATGGACCTGGCCGATACCACCTCTATGCCGCTCGTCGGCATCGCCAGCGCGCCGATCACATGGCTGTTCGGACCGATCGCAACCTTCAACGTCGTCTTCTCGTTCTCCTTCTTCGCCTCCGCGACGACCGCCATGCTGGCCGCCAAAAGGTGGGTGCGGTGGCTGCCGGCAGCCTTCGTCGCCGGTCTCCTCTACGGCTTCTCGCCCTACATGGTCGGCCAGGGCTACGGCCACCTCTTCTTGTTGCTCACCTTCGCCTTTCCGCTGATGCTCATCGTCCTCGACGAGATCCTCGCCCGGCAGCGACGGCCCTGGTGGGCGGACGGACTCGCACTCGGCGCCCTCGTCGTCGTCCA
This sequence comes from Actinomycetes bacterium, assembly GCA_021823365.1. Next base: position 3,151 of record JAKAOD010000359.1, read on the forward strand.
GCTCGGGATCTCGGTGGAGCTGATCGTCGATGCCCTCATCCTCATGGTGATCGGACTCGTCCTCCTCGCTGCGACCAGCTGGCGAGTACTGCCTGCCAAGGCGCCGCACGCGCTGAGGGCACTCGTGCTCGCTGGGGTGGTCTCGCTTCCGGCACTCCTCTGGTACTACGAGACCACGCGAACCGGGCCCGGCCACATCAGCGGCCCCATCCACTCCATTTCCCTGCTCTCGGGCCTTGCCACGAACGTCCTCGGTACGGTGCTCCCGACGACGAGCCAGGTCGTCAACTTCGGCCACAGCGCTTGGGCATCATCCTTCGTGGCGCTCACACCGGCGAGCGGCACCATCGTGGCGGACGTGACGGAGAACGGTGCCTACCTCGGTATCCCGCTCCTCCTGCTCCTCCTCGGTGGCCTCGTCCTTCGTCGACGTGACTACGTCATGCGGTTCTTCGCCTTGATGGCCCTCGTGTGCTTCGTCGTGTCCCTCGGTCCCAACCTGCACGTCGGCAACGCTGCCTACCACCTCGCGATGCCCTTCCGCCTTTTCCTGCACTTCTCCGTGCTCGACAACGCCATCGCCTCGCGCTGGTCGCTATTCGTCTGGCTGTTCGTCTCGATCATGGCCGCGTTGACGCTCGAGCGGTGCCGTTACGCCGAGCGTGCCTCCCGCCGCCATGGTGCGCCCGTTAAGAGGCCGCTGTTAGCCGCTTCGCTCGTCTTGATGGCGACAAGTGTCGTCTCTCTCGTTCCGCCGTGGCCCTACGCCGCGTTGAGCGCCGCCTGGGTCCCAGCGTGGTTCCAGTCGCCCGCGGAACAGCGGGTCCCCGAAGGCAGCGCGCTGCTCACCTATCCGG
>JAKAOD010000360.1 GCA_021823365.1 Actinomycetes bacterium
CTGCAGACCGGGCGGGTCGTGCTCACCGACTCGGCCGAGCGCCTGCGGGCGAACGAGGAGCTGAAGAAGGCCTACCTCGGGCATTGAGGCACGGCCTCCGCCGGGCGACGCGGCCTCCGCCGGGCGTCGCGGCCTCCGCCGGGCGTCGCGGCCTTCCTGCGCAGCCGGCGGTCTCGCGCGCTCAGCGGTCCTCAGACGGGACGAGGGCGAAGCCCTCGGTGGCGGCTGCCTGCCGCAGACGGGCGTCGAAGGCCGCGAAGCCGGTGCACTCGTCGTCGGCACGCCGGGCGGCGAGCGCGCTCGCGAGCTGCACCGCGTCGTAGGCGCGCAGCCCCCGGCCGGCGCACAGGCGGGCGGCCTCGTCGAGGATGCCGGGCACGAGCCTCACCGCGGCGAAGCGTGGCGTCTCGGTGCCCGAGCCGAACCAGTCCGCCTCGAACTCCGCGGTGAGCACCTGGGCGTCGGAAGCGTCCAGCTCGCCGAGGCGGTGCTTGCGCCAGATCGCGGCCGGCACCTCGACGCGCGCGACCTGTGCGGCGGCGAGGTCGCCGAGCCGCCGGATCAGCTCGCAGCGCTCCTCGTCGGCGTAGAGCTTCACCAGCGCCGAGGAGTCGGCGAAGGTGCTCAACGCTCGTCGGCGACGATCTGCGAGAGGCTCCGACCCCGACCGGCGGCGGCTCGCGCCTTGGCGAGCGCCTGACGTGAGGGCCGCCGGCGGGGAGCGGCGCCGGGGGGGGCGAGAATGCCCGCCCGCGCGAGTCGCTCTCGGAGGCGTGCCACGTCGTCGCTTGCGAGGCGGGGGTCCGTGGCGGCCTCGAGCACGGAGGTGACGTACTCGTTCATGCTCCTGCCGCTCTCGGTCGCGACGCTCCGGACCCGCTCCACGAGCTCCTCGGAGGCACGCCAGGTCATCTGAGCCATGAATGCATGCTAGCAGGCATCACCGAACCGCCCTCCCGGCCGCGCCGCCGCCCGCCGCTCCCGGCCGGTCCTCGTAGCCTTGACAGTTGATCAAATCAGCGATAGCGTCGACTTCCCTACCGGTTCCTTCGATCGTGCTTGCTGGCGAGCGACAGCGGGCGGCGCCGTGCGCCCGCGGGCGGAGCCCAGCCAGCCTCTCGATGGACCGTGCCGGCTCGAAGGGAAGGGGACCCTCGATGGGTGAGGCGCAGGCTCGGCAGCACGGACGGCGCGGCGGAGCCGGCCGGTACTCACGGCGCGAGTTCCTCGCAGGCTCGGCGGCCGCCCTCGGCGGCGCCGCGCTGCTCGGACGCGGGACGAGCGGGCTCTCCCGGCCGGCGGCGCGGCGGGCCGGTGCCGCCTCCGGCGGGAAGTCGCTGACGGTCGCGCTGTTCCAGAACCCTGACACCCTCGACCCGGCCGGCACCTCGCTCGTCGGCACCGGCCAGGTGCTGGCGAGCATGTTCGACCCGCTGATCTGGTACATCCCGAGCAGCGGCGGCAAGCAGTACTTCCCGGGGCTCGCCGAGAGCTTCACGGCATCCAACGACGCGACCGTCTACCGCTTCAAGCTCCGCAAGGGCGTGAAGTTCCACGATGGCACGCCTTTCGACGCCGCAGCCGTGAAGGCGAACTTCGACCACATCGTCGCCCCGGCGACGAAGGCGAAGTCCGAGCTCGGCGAGCTCGGGCCGTACAAGGAGACCCGGGTCCTCGACACCTACGCCGTCGAGGTGGTCTTCAGCGCGCCGAACGCGTCGTTCGCCAACGAGATGAGCCAGATCCTCATGTCCTCGCCGGCGGCGATGGCCAAGTACGGCTCGGACTACGGCGCCCACCCCGTCGGGACGGGCCCGTTCGTCTTCGAGCAGTTCGTCAACGGCGAGAAGGTGACCGCGCGGCGCAATCCCGACTACCGCTGGGGCCCGTCGGTGCTCGGCAACAGCGGGCCGGCGCATCTTGCGAGCGTGACCTACCGGGTGCTGCCCGACCCCGGCTCGCAGTACGACGCCCTGCAGACCGGCGAGATCCAGGTGGCGCAGAGCCTCACGCCCTCGGACACCGTCGCCGCCCTCTCCAGCGGCAAGTACACGAAGCTCGTCGCCGAGTCCGCCGGACTGCCCTACTCGCTCGTCCTCAACGTCACCCGCCCGCCGACCGACGACCTGCGCGTCCGGCAGGCGCTCGAGTACGCCACGAACCGCAAGGCGATCATTGAGGTGCTCTACAAGGGTCTCTACACGGCGGCCTCGAGCGTGCTCACCCCGGCGACGCTCGGGTACTCGCCGTCGCAGGCGATCTACTCCTACGACCCGAAGAAGGCCGGGCAGCTGCTCGACGCGGCGGGCTGGAAGCCGGGGAGCGGCGGCCAGCGCGCCAGGAACGGCACTCCGCTCGAAGTGTCCATCCTCAACGCCGCGAACTTCGGCTTCGACGGCATCACCGAGATCCTCCAGGCGCAGTTCGCCGCCGTCGGGGTGAAGAGCACCATCGCCGACCAGGCATTCCCTGCCGTAAACGAGACCTACACCGAGGGGAAGATGAACCTCTCGGACTGGTTCTACGCCGACGTCGACCCGTCCTTCCTCGAGGTGCTCTTCGCCTGTGACAACATCGGCTCGAAAGGGACGGGCTTCAACGACTCCCGCTTCTGCAACCCCGCCGTCGACAAGAAGTTCGCGCTAGCGAACGCCCAGGTGAACGCCGCCGCCCGGGCCAAGGTGTACGACGACGTGGCCACCGAGCTGATGCGCCAGGCCGTCGCGATACCGATCTACAACCTCGCCTACATCTACGTGATGCCGAAGTCCGTGACCGGGATGGGCTTCACGCGGTCGGGCATCCCGTTGCTGCAGGGAGTCAGGTACTAGGCGGCGCCCGGTCGTCAGGCGGCGCGGGGATGGCTCGCTACGCGCTCCGGCGCCTGGCGACGTTCGTCCCGGTGCTGCTCGGGGTGACCCTCGTCACCTTCCTCGTCCTGCACCTCATCCCCGGCGATCCGGCGCGGATCCTGCTCTTCGGCACCAATCCGACCCCGGCGCAGGTGCGCCGGCTCACCGACCAGCTCGGGCTCGACCGTCCTCTTCCCACCCAGTACCTCGTCTACCTCGGCCACCTGCTGCGGGGAGACTTCGGGCAGTCCTACAGCACCAACAGCCCGGTGCTCTCCGACATCGCGCAGCGCCTGCCCAGCACGATGGCCCTCGCCGGGGCTGGGATGGTCGTCGCGACCCTCGTCGGGGTGCCGCTCGGCATCCTCGCCGGCCTGCGCCCCGGGTCGATCCTCGACCGGCTGGCGACGGGGACCTCGGTCGTCGGGATGGCGGTGCCCTACTTCTGGCTTGCGTTCCTCCTCATCCTGCTCTTCGCCGTCAAGCTCGGCTGGCTGCCGGCGCTCGGCACCGGCGCGACCGACGCGATCGTGCTCCCGGCGCTCGCGCTCGGCATCGGCTTCGCCGCCATCCTCACCCGGCTGATGCGCGCCAGCCTCGCCGAGGTCTACCACCGGCCCTACATCGAGCTCGCCCGTGCCGAGGGCCTGTCGCCGTTCGCCGTCCTGTGGCGCCACGCCCTGCGCAACGCGGTGCTGCCGGTGGTGGTGATCCTCGGCATCGAGTTCGGCACGATGGTGAGCGGCGCCGTGGTGATCGAGGTGATCTTCGGGCGCCCCGGCCTCGGCGCGTACATCGTCAGTGCGATCAGCAACAAGGACATTCCCGCCGTGCAGGGAGCGGTGCTCGTGATCGCCCTCATGTACCTCGTCGTCAACCTCGTCGTCGACCTGGCCCACGGCGTGCTCGACCCGCGGGTGAGGGCGAGTTGGCAGCGACGCTGAGCGGGCGAGGGGTCAGGGCGCAGCTGCGCCCGCGACGCTCGTGGCGCGGCACGTCCGGCATCCTCGGTCCTGCCGGCCTCGGCGGAGCGCTGCTCGCGGCGATCGCCCTGATCGCCGTCTTCGCACCGGACATCGCCCCGTACTCGCCGACGGCGATGAACGCCGCCGAGCCGCTCGCGCCGCCC